>NZ_JBWJVK010000025.1:0-56181 GCF_056428945.1 Flavobacterium sp. GNP010
GTACAGATAAGTTGCAGGTAATTCTACTTCAAAATAATGAAATACGATTAGAATATACAAAAACAGAGATTGCTTGCTACAACTATTCTAATGCTTCGATTACTATTACTAACATTACGGGAGGAATTCCGTTTACTACCGGAGAGCCGTATTTGATAACTTGGAGTACTCTAGGAACGGGAAGAGTACAAAATAATCTATCTGCGGGATCTTATACTATCACGATTACTGATGCTTTAAATTGTGTGAAAGTATTTCCTATCATTATTGATAATGCGCCAGTTTTTACGATAAATCCAAATGTGAAACAGATTTCATGCTATGGTGCAAAGGATGCATATATTAGACTGAATCTTGTTGGAGGTAAAGCTCCAGTTACTTTAGTGTGGGATGATAATGCAACTGCCGGCATAGAACGAAATAATTTGGGACCTGGTAAATATGCAGTTACTATAACAGACGGAAAATTTTGTAAAATAAGGGAGGAATTCATTATCAACGAACCATTGTTATTAGAGTTGAGAGCAGATGTTGCCAACCCTTTAGATTGTTTGAATGCGAATACAGGTTCAATTAATTTAGTAGTAACTGGTGGTATGCCTCCTTTTAATTTTTCTTGGTCTAATGGCGCTACTTCAGAAGATTTACAAAACCTTCCTCCCAATAATTATACCGTAACGGTCACTGATGCTAATGGCTGCAAAAAATCTGAATCGTGGAAGATTATTCGATTTGATCAATTAACACCTTCGATTGAAGTTTTGACAGATTTTGACTGTAACACTAAATACGTTAAACAAACATTTGTAGGAAAAGTAAAAGGCGGAATTCCACCGTATCAATTAAGCTGGTCTGATGGCGTTGTTACAGGCGTCAACAATGAAATAATGAATACCAATAATAATGGCTTGGTTATTTTTAGTGTTACGGATAGTTTTGGGTGTACTGCTAATATTACTTATAATGTTGATACTCCTGTATTAGGCGAAGCAAACTTCAAAACAAGTTCTTATGGGAATGATGTTTATGGATTGTACTCTATTTATGACCCAATTTTGTTCAACAATTTAGCAACAGGAGATTTTATAAAAAGTGCTTGGGATTTTGGAGATGGTAATTTTTCTGATGAGGAAAGTCCAAAACACATTTTCACAAAAACAGGTACTTATACGGTCAAACAAACCGTCACTTATCCGTTTGGTTGCCAATATATTTACAGCGCCACTGTACTGGTAGAAAAAGGATATAGTCTAATGATGCCAAATGCATTTACCCCAAATGGTGACGGTGTAAACGATACTTTTTCACCTGTATTTCTAGGTTTCATAGAAATGACTTTAGACATTTACGATACATGGGGCAGCGTAGTACACAGTGAGAAAGGACAAACCTTGAGTGGCTGGAACGGAAAAATTAAAGATTTAGATGCTGAAAATGGAAATTACCAATTCAAACTCACGGCAAAAACTTTTTATAATCACACCATAATCGAAGATGGTGCCTTTACATTAATCAAATAAAGCGACGCATAAATCGAATGAAAATTAAGCTATTTATTATAATTATATCCTGTTGTATTTATTCAAAAGTAAACGCGCAAGATCCTGTTTTTACACAATATTTTTTGGTTCCAGAAACGTTGAATCCTGGTTTTTCAGGTTTTATGGAAACCACTTATACCGGCGTTATCCATAGAGAGCAATGGCCTGATTTAGATTTAAAAATTGACACTGATTACGCTTTTTTTAATACTTGGAACGAAAAAATGAGTAGTGGATACGGTATTAGTGTTTTAAACCAAAGAGAAAATGTCACCAACTACAATTTCACGCAAATCAATGCTAATTATGCTTATAAGGTAAGAGTTAGTGATGATTGGGATTTCAGACCTGCAATTGAAGTTGGTTTTGGACTCAAATCATTTGCGTTTCAAAATTTATTATTAGAAGATCAAATAAATATAAGAACAGGAATTGTAAATTCAAATTCTGTTGATCCATTGTTGCGAAACAATAAAATAAGTTTTTTTGATGCGAGCGCAGGAATGGTTTTTAATACTGATTCTATGTGGATCGGTCTATCTATGAAGCATCTTAACAAACCCAATATAGCATTTACCGAAGATGGAAATGTGCCTTTGAATACTTTTTTCTCGCTGAGCACCGGTTATGAATTTCTGCTGGCAAACTATATCGACGTAAAATTTTTTCCGTACGCGACTAAAATGTTTGTAACTTCAAATTACATGCAACAAGGCCGCTATAACCGACTCGATGTTGGGGCTTCTATCTTATTCGAAAAAATGTTTTTTGGGGCAACTGCCGTAACAAATCCTGCTAAAAATGGTTTTAATAACCAGTTGCTTACCTCTGTCAATCTTTTTACGGGGTTGCAATACAATCATTTACGATTGGGACTCGCTTATGATTTAAATACGTCCAAAATTGGAAAAACAGGTGGTATCTATGAACTTTCTTTGACCTATCAATTTAATTTGGATGTCAAGTGTTTCGGTTGTCCTAACTACACCGGAAAATAGTATCACGGTAGTACACCTAAATCCGAATTTGAAAATACTAGCTTGCGGCTTTTGTATCTCGACTGCGAAGTTGGGATACTTCGTAGAATTTTAGATTTATGTCCAAATGTGAAGGAAAACACGTAAAAACCATATTGATTTTACCGCATATAACTAGAGACTCACATGCATTTTGTTATTCTTTTAAAAAGCTTTCGATAACTCCTTAAGTGTTTACGGCATATAATCTGTAGCGTTCAACAGCGTCTTCATTGTTCATGCGACGCAGGAAACGAAGAACTCTAACTTTTGGCAGTAGCTATTATATTTTCTGTAATTTGATTAAATATGTTAGATTATTAGCAACTTTTTTTGTGTATTCTCTACCATTAAACATTATTGTACTTCCTGCAAACATATAATGTTCAACTTCTTTAGTAGTTTTTAATATGAATTTATCTTGATGCTTATTTGAATATTTAGCTTCAATGCAATTTATATCTTTAAAATTTATTGCCTTTTTATCATAAATTTTCTTAATCATAGAATTATTTTCAATCTTGACTTCTTTAATTTTAAAATCAATAATTACTTTATTCAATTTTTCGAAATATTTATAGGCAATCACATATTGAAAAATTAGTATACCGAAGAAATAAAGTATTTGTTCGGATTTTAAACCGTCTTTAATATAAAAGTACAATAAGAAAAAAGGCAAAACATAAACGAGTATTAGAACTGCTGTTTGATGATTTTTTGGAGTGAATATTATTTGATCACCATTTTCTGTTTTCTGATATTCTATTTGCATAAAATTTTCTTTATTCACTAGAATATTTTCTATTTCGCTAATGTAATTCATATTTTATCTTAATCGATATTTGAGGTGTTTAATGTCAATGTTTTGCCACTTTGAGCTGGCCGAAAGTTCGTTACCGCTCAATTTTATGCTTAACGAAAACTTGATGCGAAACGGTAATTCCACTAAATTCCGGCTAGCTCAAAATGGCTGTTTTGCGTACGTTTTTTCATTTACTATTGTTTTAAAAGTTCTTCTAAAACTCTTTTGCCATTTTCATTTTCGGGATTTAATTCAATAGACTTTTTATACATTTTAATTGCTTCTTCTTTTTTGTTAATTTTTAATAGTATTTCTCCATAACTATCGTAAGCATTTCCACTGGTAGGATATAATAATACGTTTAATTTGAAAATTTCTAAAGCTTTTTCATTCTCGTTCTTGTTTAAATATTCGTAACCTAAATTATTCAGATTGTCTTCCGAATGTATGTAAGTAATATTTTCTTTTTTGACGTTGTTTGATGAACTAATGGCATAATTTAGAGTACGTTCATAAACTTCCGTTTTCTGTTTTTTATCTAGAGTTTCAGCATAACTTTTAGCTATTGTTGTTATGACTAAAGTTGGATTATCAAACCAAATTCCGTGACCACATTCAAATGCGGTAATACCGATACTTTTTGGATGACTAGCAACAAAATTTTTATGACATTCTTTCCAATGTTCTACTTTTTCAGTTTCTTTAAAAGATGCAATTCCACTAATTAAATCTACAACTGGAATATTTTGTGGAATTGAAA
Organism: Flavobacterium sp. GNP010; assembly: GCF_056428945.1. Classification (NCBI taxonomy): domain Bacteria; kingdom Pseudomonadati; phylum Bacteroidota; class Flavobacteriia; order Flavobacteriales; family Flavobacteriaceae; genus Flavobacterium; species Flavobacterium sp. GNP010. The sequence continues at coordinate 4,120 of NZ_JBWJVK010000025.1, forward strand.
TTTCACTCATCATTTTGACAGTTTCGCGTATATTTGTCGCCATGTAATATATAGGGAGATTGTTTTTTTTCCATTCTGGAATAAGTAGTTCTTGATTTTTTAAATCGCTTTCTACAAACTTTTCCATAAAATTATGGTTTACATCTATTAATACAATCGATTTTACAAGATTTGGATTCCTTACTGAATATAAAGTTGAAAAGTAACCGCCAAAAGAATGAGAAACTAACATAATTTGTTTATTGTAACCCAATTTTTTTAATCCTGTTTCTAAATCAACAAGGCTATTTAACATACCGTGTTTTGAGTCTTCAGTTTCTAAAGTATTCATAGTGCTTTTACCTAAACCTTCTCTATCATATGTTATTATTGTTGCTCCAGTTAAATCTGCAATTGGTTGCAGAATAGAATTCCAAACTCTTCCATCACTTCCAGCACCTGCTTCAAAAAGAATTGGAATTCCTGAACCTTTTATAATGGTAAAATGTAGTTTATGATTTCCTACATCCACTAAAGTATCAATTGTTTGAGATTGACTTTTTATTGAACTAAAAAGTGTAAAAAAGATAATAACTTTTAAGAATAATTTCATTTTAAAATTTTAAGTTTTTGTTTTTTCGTTTTTTGGTTCGTTTTGGTAAAATGGTACACAACTCATATACGTACGAAATAAACCTTCGTATATCCACCTAAAAATAGATAAATTGACAAAGGTTTGTTTCGGTTTATTTCTTTTCAAATATATTAAAATTTTCTTACAAATAAGTAAACATCTTTTTTATCCAATATGAAAAGTAACAGAATCTAAAATTTAAAAAAGCACTTTATTCGAAAACTTTATTCTGGATAATATCGTTGTCACATAGCCCAGATGGGAGCAAGTATCCTTTTTATAAATGAAACCCGAGAGGGTTGCGTTTATAAAGATACTGCGGCAGCTGGCAGCCAAATTACAATTTCCTGTAAAAGCTAAATAATGGTAAAGGGCATGTTTGACCGAAAGTGAATGAAAACATATAAAAATCATCTTGATTTTACCCCACAAAAAAAGAGGAGACTCAATCCTCTTGTTATTCTCTCTCTAAAATTTACGATAAGTACATAGTTCCTTCCAGTGACCGGTTCCGTTCAACACGGGTTTCATTTTTCGTGCTGTGCACGCAGCGAAAACCTAACTGTTGTGTGCTGCCTTTTTTATGATTATCATTAAAATTTTATTATGTCTCGTTTACAAAAATATTTAGGACTAATTTCTGAATTCACACATCCACCTTCATAATAATTGTTTTTATCGTATGATATGTATGTTGTGTCTCCTTTTTTGTCAACGTTTCGATAAATAATTTCAGTTCCAAGTCCGTAACGAATAGGTATAGTTTGGTCTTGTCTTGAGCATTTGGGGCAAACTATTTTACCATACTTTTTATTGTATTTTCTAGGAATTTGAATTGTAAACTTAAGAGTATCTATTTCTGTTGATATTATAGTTGAAGCATAATTTTCGCCGATTCCAATTCCACGGTAATAAACATCAAATTCTTTGTCAGCAGATGCAGAAATTTTAAACGTTCCATTTTTATCAACAATGCTTTGAGCAATTACTAATGTGTCGATACGAAAATCGATAATAAGTCCTGTTATATCCTTTTTGGTTTGTTCGTCTGACACGACAGTTCCAATAAAAATAGTGTTCTTCTTGGGTATTATGAAACCCAAAGTTAAAATTGTCAATATTATTAGTGTTAGTTTTTTCATAGGTTTCACAAAACTAGTATATAGACGAAATAAACTTAGTATATCCACACAAAAATGGCTTGATCGGCAAGGTTTATTTTTCTTTATTTCTTTTCAAAATTATTAAAATTTTCTTACAAATAGGTAGTCATCTTTTTTATCCAATATGAAAAGTAACAGAATCTAAAATTTAAAAAAGACTTCATTAGAAAACTTTATTCTGAAAAAAACTCGTTGTGAATTAGCCCAAATGGGAGCAAATACGCTTTTTATAAATGAAAATGAGAGGGTTGCGTTTATAAAGATACTGTGGCAGCAGGCATCCAAATTACTAATTCCTGTAAAAGCAAAATTATGGGTAAAGAAATTGATGCCCGAAAGTGAATGAAAAACAAGTAAAAACCATCTTGATTTTACCGCACAAAAAAAGAGGCTCACTTGCCTCTTGAAATTCTCTCTCTAAACTTTACGATAACTCCATAAGTGTTGACGGCATGTAATCGGTTCCGTTCAACACAGGTTTCATTGTTCGGCTTGCAGCCGCAACGAAACCTTATCTGTTATGTGATGTTATTTTTTTAATTTGTCAAGTAACAACTCACCAAATGCAGAAACCTTAGTTTCTTTTGTTAAATTCACCTCAGTATTTAGTTTGTTTTTATTTTCTATATTATCTACTTTATTGAGTTTAGATATGAAGGGATTATGATAGTTCTGAGGCATTTCTTCAATTATTTTATTACATATATCTTTTGTAAAATCATATCTATTGTTCCTAATACAAATTTCAGATAAATGAGTTAAACCGTCTAAGACCTGATTTCTACAGTTCGGAGATAGTGTCATTAAGTCTATAGTTTTAATATATTTCCATAGTTTTAATCCTGGAAATCTTAGAATATCCCTAAATTCTATTTTTTGCTTTTGATATAAATTTTGATATTGTTTTTCATCAATTTCTCCACTTCTCAGTAAAGTTTTCAGCTCATCTCTTTCACTAACTACTAAAATAGACTTGTAAGTAGTTAACATTCCTAATACTTCTAAATCATTCTCTAAAGGAAGAGTTTTTGAATTTAGGCTAAGAAAATTTGACAAAACTTGAATTGATTTCAATTTGTTTTCATAATTACCATCAGCCCAACAAGTCGGTGCGAAATTTATTACATATGCAAAGTCTTTACTGAATAGGTGATTGTAATCATCAAACAGTTTTATTGCTTTGAAATGTTTACCCCTTGTTGTAACTAGATACTTTGCAAAATTTAGTAAGGCAGTTCTTTTTAATTCGTATGGTGTTTTTTCCCTATTAAGTATATATCTATATTTATTTTCAACTTCAATTTCACTTTCTATTAATTTAGAAGTATCTGCATTTGCTAATAATGCTTCTTCGGTCGAATAATTTTCATCGACATTTAGTAAATTAAATCTACTTGTAATTCCTCCATCATATTCAGGACCTTTTTTACTGTAATAAACTTTCATTAAATTATATACCTCGAAAGAATAAACTTTAAAAAAGTCTTTGTCTTCAATTGTTATAATTTTAAGTTTTACAAGTTCACTCAATGAGGCTTGAAAATCTTCCTCTTTGTCTTCTTTATTTAATATAAATCTTAAATTGTTCAGCAGCCCTGTTAAATCGTTTTCTTCTGTAATAAGACTTATTGCTAGAAACATATTTTTAGCGTCTAATGATAAATAATCATAGATTCTATCATAAAGAAAGTTAATAGCTTCTTTTGTGGTATTAATATTGATCTTTGTAGCTTCTTTAAGGCTTCCAAATTGAACAGTTAGAATACCCAATTGCAAAATAAATAATGGTCTACCAAAAGTAATTTCAAAAATTTTATTTTGAAGCTCAGAACATTTTAATTCATCATTTAAATGAGAAATATTGTAATTAGGAAATTCATTTTTTATGGATTCTATATAAAACTTAATTGTTTCTTCTTTATTTAATTCTTTAGTCTGAATTTCTTCTCCAGTAATTAAATTTACAGCTCTAGTAGTTAAAACAACCTTATGATGATTAATATCTAATTTTTTAATAAACTCAATGATTTTAGATTTTTCTGACTTTGAAAATGTTTCATAATCATCAATTATTATAAATAATTTTCCTTTAAATTGTATAATGTTTTCTTCATTATAAACGTTTTCATCAAACATTATTAGATTAATTTTTGTAACAATATCTTCTAATGAAGTAATTTTATCTGATATATTAAAAACTTTACCTTGATAATAATTGTAATATCTGTCTTTTGCCGATAAAAATATAATATAATCAAATACTTTTTTTTCTTGATTACAAAGTGTTTCACATACTCTCTGAATGGAAGCTGTTTTGCCTACACCACCGTGTCCCCATATTGTCGCAAATACAAAAGCTTTACTTTTTTCGAGAAAAGTAATTACTTTACTCGTAATACCAACATCAATGTATTTTTTATAATTTTTATCAAAAATATTTATTACTGTACCATTCGCTGACTTTATTTTAAAATTATCCTGACTAATAATTAGTTTCTCAAACTCTAAAACGTCAATAACTTTCTGTCCAGTTTTATTTATTCTATTATATTTTGTTCTTCCTGTTAATTTCTCATCAATTGAACAAAATGAGTAAAACTCATCTTCACTCTCTATTAAAATAAAAGGAGAAACACGTAAGTAACTATTACTATCTGTTTGTACATAAACATCGCCAACATTAAATTCTTTCGTTTGTCTTGGGCATACCCAACCTTTATAGTTTGCTCCATCAGATTCATAAATAATGCCTTTAAAACTATCTGATTCAGAACTTGTTACTTTTATTAATTTTACATCACTGAATATTGTATTAACTTCTTTGTCCTCAAATATTTTAAAGAATTCCTCATAAAATTCAATTATATTTTCTTTATCGTCTTCAAAAGAATATCCATGCCCGATTTTTTCATTTCTAAAAGCCGGATATTCATTAATTTTTTGGCTCAATTTTTTTATAGCTTTATTACCAAAAAACTCATTAGAAATATCTAAAGTTCTTATTATTTGAATAATTGAACCTATTGATGGTTTAAGTATTGCATTTATTATTTGTTCTTTATTGTTTTCTTCAATTTTGTCAAAATTTTGATTCCATAGATAAGCCAAAATGAAAATTAATTTCAGTTCTAATTTAGCTTGATAATAAGTTCTAAGGTCACCATATTGATTTTCAAATTTTAAAAATTTTATTTTACGATCTAATTGACTAAATATATAATTCATTTGTAGAGTTTTATTGGTTTATAATATCACATAACGTTCCTGCGCTTGTTGATGTTGCGGACTTCGAAGACGAGTATTTTCGGCTGAACGAAAATACGATTTAAAAACGATAATTCCACTAAATTCCGCAGTAGCCAAAAATGTGTAGTAGCGGTAGTACACTATATTAGAGAAAAAATCTTTTCAATAAATAAAATTATTTTTCCAAATTTATATATTTTTCCAGCTTTTGATTTTACAATATTTATTGTCTTTGCTGAATCTATTTCTTGTTTAATTAAATTAAAAATCTGTTCGTAATTTTTTCGATTTTCTGGAGAAATATGTTCCATTACCGAGCTAACTTTTGTTAGTAAACCTTCAAGTTCTAAAAATGATTTTTCAACTGTATTCTCTTTTAATGAACAAAAAAAGTAATCGATAATTTCTTTGTCCTTAACTTGAAAAAATAAAATTGCTGGTGTTTTAACCTTATCTTCTGCGTCAAATTCTTCAAAAAGAAATTCGTTCATTTCTTTTACAAAATTATTACTCGATTTCTGTTTATATTCAGAAGTTAATTCAAGGTAAAAAACCGTTAAATTATGACCAGATATTTCATTCAGAGCATTAAAATATTCATCATCTTTAAGAACTTTTGTTACTTGTGGATTTTTAAAATCGTGTACAATTAATGCGAAGGAACTTGCTTTGCCTTCTTCTTGATGTTCAGAACAAATCTTTTTGAAATTTTGGGAAAATTCCTTGATGTAAATTCGGGCACCAGTCCCTGGATTTCTAACGTAAATTGGAAACATATATTTGTAGTTTTTTTAGTATAACTGCTAACTAGTATATAGGCGAAACAAAACTTCGTATATACACCCAAATACGGGCAGATTGTCAAAGGTTTATTTCGCATTATTGATTTTCAAATATATTAAAATTTTCTTACAAATTATTAAAAGAGCTTTTTATTCTAATATGATTTATAAGAGATTGTAAACTATAATAAAACATTTTTTCCGGCAACTTTATTCTGGAAAAAAGTCGTTGTCAAATAGCCCAGATGGGAGCAAGTATCCTCTTTATAAATGTAACCCGAGAGGGTTGCGTTTATAAAAAGATACTGCGGACAGCGGGACAACTCGTCTTGAAAAAACAAAGCCGCATGCTCCTAAAAAAAGAAATAAAAAAACACCAGCCTCTTGACTGATGTTTTCCTTGTTTATAAATTATGTATGCGACTAAAGTGTATTGAATTGCTGCTTAATTCTTGCCAATGATCTTTTTGAATGCGGTTACAATCCCTAAAACTAGCAAACCAACTGCAAGTCCAATTACAAATTCTGTGAGGATAGCTGGTACTTGTGGTAATAAATCGTGTAAAAAATAAATATTGTGTACAAATATTCCGCCTGCCACTAATAGTAGAGCAATTGTTCCTATTACAGATAAACTTTTGATGACTTTGGGTAACGCTTGCACTAATACATTTCCTAGTTTATTGGTAAAACTGCCTTCATTGCTATTAACTTTAATCAACTTTAAACCTGCTTCGTCCATGCGAACAATTAAGGCTACGATGCCGTAAACGCCTACTGTAGCTATGATTGCAATGATAGTTACGACCATTATTTGTGATAAAATGGGTTTGCCTATGACAGTTCCGAGGGCAATAATTACGATTTCTACAGAGAGGATAAAATCAGTGACAATAGCCGATTTTATTTTTTCTTTTTCGAATGCCAAAATTTGTTCTTCGGTCATCGGCTCCAACGAAATTTCGTGCTTTGCATGTTCGTGCGTAAAGAAATATTCGTATATTTTTTCGGCACCTTCATAGGCCAAATAGAGTCCGCCAAGGACTAAGATTATAATAACAGCTATGGGCAAAAAGGCGCTCAACAAAAAAGCGATGGGTAAAATGATTACTTTATTTATTAAGGAACCTTTTGCGATGGCCCATAGAACAGGAAGTTCTCTGGAGGAGATAAATCCAGAGGCTTTCTCAGCATTTACGGCTAAATCATCGCCTAAAATACCTGCCGTTTTTTTGGCTGCCACTTTACTCATAACCGCAACATCGTCCATAATTGCTGCGATATCATCTAATAGTGCGAAAAAACCTGATGCCATTTTGATTGTTTTAGAAACCGCATTGATTTTGGTAGTGCTTTGCCAAAATTTAAGCTGCGTGTTTTGTTTATTCCTGCGAAGCTAAAACTTTTTTTATTTACTCTATTTATAAAACGGGTGATTTTTTTAGTTAATATTCGCCCAAAAAATCTTTCTGCAGTAGTAGTCTCGTTTTTATTTACTTTTGAAATAAAAAAAAGGATGGGGTTCAAACATATATTTAAAGCCAAATTAGATTGGTTTTTTTCTAAAAAGGAAGCGGTAACGTATACTAAAAGTCATACCATAGCCATTGACGGTAAGGCTGTTTTACATGTTTCGGCTGCTAAAGCTTTTAAAGGCGATCCTGCTTTGTACAATCCTGAAGACTTGTTATTGAGCAGTGTGGTTTCCTGTCACATGATGTCGTACTTATATGTTTGCAGTCAAAATGATATCGACGTGGTTTCCTATACAGACGAAGCTGAGGCAACGCTGGAGGTTTTGGAAGATGGTAGCGGTCGTTTTATAGCCATTAATCTCAATCCGAAAGTTTGTATTACTAATAAAGAGAAAATAGAAGAAGCACTTAGCTTGCATAAAAAAGCAAACCAACTCTGTTTTATAGCCAATTCGTGTAATTTTCCAATTTTCCATTTTCCAACTTGTGAAATTAAAAATAGCAATTAAATCAGCCGGTTTACTCTATAAAAACATAATAGCATAAAAAAACACCAGCTTTTCGACTGATGTTTTCCTAGGTTTAAATGCTTCTAGTTTCTTAAGAAACCAATTCTGTTTGATTTCTAAAAACTAATTTCCCATCAAAAGCATCAATCAAAACAATGCTGTCGGTTGTTATTTTTCCAGATAGAATTTCTTTGGACAGTTCATTGAGTATATCCCTTTGAATGACCCGTTTTACTGGTCTGGCCCCAAATTGCGGATCGTATCCTTTCTCGGCTAAATAGGCAATAGCTTCTGGAGTAGCGTCCATAGTGATACCTTGGAGCGCTAGCATTTTTGTCACGCTTTTCAGTTGAAGTCCAACTATTTTGGTAATATTTTCATTGGTTAATGGTGTAAACATCACAATTTCGTCAATACGGTTAATGAATTCCGGACGAACCGTTTGTTTCAATAATCCCAATACTTCTACTTTTGCAGCTTCGGTTGCGGCTTCGACACTTCCTTTCAAATTATCAAATTTATCCTGAATAATTTGACTTCCCATATTCGAAGTCATGATGATAATCGTGTTTTTAAAATCGGCCAAACGTCCTTTGTTATCTGTCAAACGTCCTTCATCCAAAACTTGAAGCAAGATATTGAAGGTATCTGGATGTGCTTTTTCAATTTCATCCAAAAGGATTACTGAATACGGTTTTCTACGAACGGCTTCGGTCAATTGTCCGCCTTCATCATAACCTACATATCCGGGAGGCGCACCCACTAAGCGGCTTACGCTGTGGCGTTCTTGATATTCGCTCATATCAATACGGGTCATTGCATTTTCATCATCAAATAAATATTCGGCTAAGGCTTTTGCTAATTCGGTTTTACCAACTCCCGTCGTTCCAAGGAAAAGAAAGGTTCCCACCGGTTTTTTCATGTCCTGTAATCCGGCACGGCTTCTGCGCACGGCATCACTCACGGCTTGAATGGCTTCTTCTTGTCCTACGACTCTTTGATGCAATTCATCTTCCAGTTTAAGCAGTTTTTCTCTTTCGCCCTGAAGCATCTTCATAACTGGAATTCCAGTCCATTTTGCTACGACTTCCGCAATATCTTCGCGGGTCACTTCTTCCTTTATTAGGGATGTTCCAGATTGATTTTCTTGTAATTGTTTAGTGAAGATTGCTAATTTTTCTTGGGCTTCCTTAATTTTTCCATAACGAATTTCAGCTACTTTTCCGTAATCGCCATTACGTTCCGCACGCTCAGCCTCGTATTTAAGGTCTTCAATTTCGGTTTTTACCGCTTGAATGTTGTCAACTACATCTTTCTCTGATTTCCATTTGGCATAAATCTCGTTGCGATCTTCTTTTAGATTGGCTAAATCGAGTCCTAAAATTTTTAGTTTTGATTCGTCTTTTTCTCTTTTAATGGCTTCGATTTCGATTTCCAACTGCATGATTTTTCGATCCAAAACATCCAGTTCTTCGGGTTTAGAATTGATTTCCATGCGCAGTTTTGAAGCTGCCTCGTCCATTAAATCAATAGCTTTGTCTGGAAGAAAACGATTGGTGATATACCGTTGTGATAATTCGACAGCCGCTATAATTGCATCGTCCTTGATTTGGACTTTATGATGTGTTTCGTATTTTTCTTTGATACCACGCAAAATTGAAATGGCACTTTCGATATCTGGTTCTTCGACCATTATTTTCTGGAAACGTCTTTCGAGAGCTTTATCTTTTTCAAAGTATTTTTGATATTCGTCTAATGTTGTTGCCCCAATAGCACGGAGTTCACCGCGAGCTAAGGCAGGTTTCAAGATGTTGGCCGCATCCATAGCGCCTTCGCCACCTCCTGCACCCACAAGCGTGTGAATTTCGTCAATGAATAAAACAATATCACCTTCGGCGGCAGTGACCTCTTTCACCACAGATTTTAGTCGTTCTTCAAATTCTCCTTTGTATTTGGCACCGGCAATTAGTGCGCCCATATCGAGTGAATACACGATTTTGTCTTTTAGGTTTTCGGGAACGTCGCCATCTACGATTCTGTGAGCTAATCCTTCAGCAATAGCGGTTTTACCTACGCCGGGTTCGCCAACTAACATTGGGTTATTTTTTGTTCTTCGGGTTAAAATTTGTAACACCCTGCGTATTTCTTCATCACGACCAATAACAGGATCGAGTTTTCCGGATCGAGCGAGTTCATTAAGGTTTCGGGCATATTTATTTAAGGAATTGTAGGTTTCTTCGGCAGAGGCAGAGGTTACTCTTTCGCCTTTTCGCAATTCTTCAATAGCGGCTTTCAATCCTTTTCCGGTTACGCCTTGATCTTTTAATATTTGGGCTGCTTTGGTTTTAGAATCAAAGATTGCCAAAATTAAATGCTCCACAGAAACGTACTCATCATTCATTTTTTTGGCAATGATTTCTGCTTCATTAAGGGTTGTATTTGCAGTTCTAGAAAGCATTATTTCGCCTCCGGAAACTTTCGGGAAACTCTGAATGGTGCTGTCCAATATTTGAAGAAATAGCGGGACATTCACGTTCAGTTTTTTTAATATAAAAGGAGCTACATTTTCATCAATCTCAAAAATCGCTTTAAAAATATGTTCGTTTTCTATTTGTTGCTGGCCGTAACTTTGTGCCAATTGTTGCGAAAGTTGAATGGCTTCCTGAGATTTTATGGTGAATTTATTTATGTTCATGGCTTTATATTGTTTGTGTTATTTACTTAACTTCGCAAATTAATCTTCAATTTATATTCCAATACAATAATACAGACAAATTGACGGAAATTTCATGATTTTTATCATGTTTTTAAGTCAAAATGTCTTAAAACAAGACAATTATGAGTTTTTTTAAAAATATGTTCAGTAGTTCAGATGAAAAGGATTTAAATGAAAATAAAATCAATTGGAATGAACTAACCGATTTAGGGCAACTGAATGAAATTATAGCTATGTCGAATGAAAAACCTGTGGCTATTTTTAAACACAGTACCCGATGTAGCGTAAGTAGAATGGCATTGAAACAATTTGAAAATGAGTTTGATAGCTCAGATAAAGTTACACCTTATTTTTTAGATTTAATCGAATATAGAGCTATTTCTAATGCTATTGCAGAGCAATTTGGGGTAACGCATCAATCGCCACAATTGATTTTGATTAAGGAAGGGAAAGCCATTTATAACGTTTCGCATAGTGATATTGATGCGGAGGAGTTGGGGACGAAACTGTAATCAATCTTTGTCATATTTTAAAAATAGTCGATTCGAAAAATAGCATAAATGAAAATAAATAATTTGTTAATAGCAGGAGTAATAAGTATCCAATTATTAGTGTCTTGTACAGCAACTCGAATTAGTGAAGTAAAACCCTATAATAGTTCCGAATTCCTTTTGGCACCAATAAAACAGCATTACTAGTAAGTAGCGATGAAGTAATGGTGAACGAATTTACTAAGACATTTAGCAAAAAGTATAAACAAAAAGAAGATTTTATTCAGCAGTTTGATAGTCTCTTTTCAATAACATTGAAAAACGAGAATATTTTTGGTAATGTTAAATACGATCGATCACTAGAATTTCTTTCTAATGATAGTTTCACAGTCAATCAGGAGCAACAAAAAAAAGTAGATTCTTTATTTACAAATTCAACTGCCGATTATTTGATAAGAATTTTGCGTCACGAAATCACTAACAGCATTCAAGGGAATCCTGGCGTAATGATGCCAATGGCTGGCGGTGGCATGGGAATGAGAGGAGGCGGTCAAAGTGAAAGTTGTATTGTAAATTCTCATTTTCAGATTTACGATGTTAAGACACGAAAAAAAGTATTAGATTTTGTGTCAAAAGGAAGCGCAGGCGTAGTTCTTTTTGCATTTGAACAAGCACTTAATAATGCGATTGGTAACTCCATCAAAAATTCAGCGATTTATCTTAAAACAGGTACTATTAAGTTCTAGGCTAAACACCTTATAGTAAAAACCGCACATACGCAAAGTAAAGATTTAAATCTAATTTGCGAATGTGCGGTTTTATTTTTTTTAAAACTTAAGTTTATTGGAATCCAGGAAAAGTAAAAGGATAGGCTGTAAAACAAGAAATAGTGTTACCAGAAGATTTTTAATTATCAATATTTCACTTTATAGAAATCACTATTATATTTTTAATATCATGTTTTTTAGAATATAATGCAGCAAAAAGTGATAAGAGTTCCAATGGTTTGGTTTTGATTTTAAAAATATGATTTAAGTTGAATACATCTACCTTAAAAACTACCACCAGAACCTCCGCCACTAAAACCTCCATCACCAAATTCCATAGGCGATTCCACTGTAGTTTCGGGTTTTAATCCCAATTGTGACGCCAAAAGTATTTCGGCAGTGCCAAATAGATTTCCTTGTGAAAAACGATCTGGCTGAAAAGTAACTCCAGTGGTATTGTTTTTAATCTTTTTTATGACAAAAAAAGTAAAAGCAAATAATACCAAACCACCAATGGTTAGTGCAATTTCAATAGGTAGTACGAAATAGTAAAAACGGATGGTGTATATAGAAAAACAAATAGATGCGATCCCTATCCAAAGCATAAAGCGGTCTTTTTTGTATAACGAGCAAACCAAATAACTGACAGGAACTATAAACGTAAATCCATAAAAGAAAAAGGCAAACGGAATATCGTTATTTGTTGTAACAATTACACCCAATAATTCGCTTGAGAGTTCTCGCACTACCATATAATTTCCTGATACGTAAAATAAAATCAGTGCAAAAGCTTGTGTAAAAACAATTCCTTTAGAATAAAATGGTAGTGTTAATTTTTCTAAAAGTTTTTTGCTACCTAAATAGATGGCTATTGCAAAAAGCATCATTACAAAAGGCAGTATCGTTTTTGCGGAAGTTCCCAATTCAAACATCATGAAAATCAATGAACAAGAGAATGCCATACAAAATAGGATCGCCATTGATAGCTGTACATATCTAAGATAACTAAGCAAAGAGGTTAGTGAGAGTATTAATGCGATAGTAAGTTCGTTTCCGTCTGTTGAAATGCCTATTGCAATTGCTAAGCACAATTGTGCACCAAGTAGGAAAGCATCATCAAGGCCATAACCGTAATATTTTTGTTTGGTTAAAATTTCTGTACCAATGAAACCAATACTAGCAATACTATAAACCAGAAATTGATAATTTTCATTCATTGCATCTAGGCTAATTAAAGTAAGAAAGCCACAAATAGAGGAATATAAAAAACTCCCTAAAAGCAAAAATCCAATTCGTATTAATATGTTTTTCTGACTTTTAAGAACGGTTAAATTTTTATCAATCAAATTAAACTGACTAGCATTGATAAATCCTGCTTTTTTTAGAGAACGTCCTTCTTCAACCTGAAACTCTTGCTCTAATTCGGTTTTGTTATATTGTATCATAATTAGCTTTTTTATTAAATTGTTTAATAAGTCGAATAAAGTAAATGATGGAACCAATAAAGTAAAAGGGTACTACGAAAAAGAAAGGGATCATTAATTCACTATCAATGTTGATGAATGCTAAAAATTTGAATAGCATTACATTAATACTGATATAAGCGTAGATTAAGGTAAATACAAACAAAGAAACCGATTTAATGAGGTAACTGGTACGGTAAAAATAGTAGCAGGATCCAGCCATTAGTATTATAAAAATACCCCAATAACCATCTGATAAATTATTAATACAAGCGATGCTGAAAATGTGCAAAGCAAACGTGAGAAATACTAAGCTAAAATGTTTCTTTAGGTCGTTTTTAGCACTGTATATCGTCCAAATTACCAATAAAATACTTAATGAAATAGCCGAGTAGCTCAGGGTATTGTTTTCATAAAAATCATTGTGAAGTAAAGTCTGTGGAGAAACGGATAAACCAATGTATGCTGCTAAACCGGTTATTGCGATTGATAAGACACTTTTATTATCAAAATAATAGGCACAAAAGAAAGCTATTGCTGTAGGGAAGATTGTGGCGAGTCCGTATTGAGTACCAAAAACAGCGTATTGAAATTGCAGATAGCCAACAAAAATGCAACTTAATAATACTGCTGCCAAAATCAGGTAATCAAAAATAGGATTTTCAAATTGAGTTTGTTGTTTTTTAAACCCAGAGGCGTTTTTAAAACAGAAGTAAAAACAAAAAACGGTAACCAAAAGTAATAAAGCCAATATAGCGACATGCCCAATGCTATCAATATTTTTATAAATTAAAATACCGATACCTGAGGTAAACAGTAATACAGAGGCATACATGAATAATTTTAGCTCAGTATGTAATGAAAAAAAATCTAAATTTCGATAGGCCTGCACTTGATCGAATTGTTCAGGGGTTATTAATTTTTTTCCCAAAAGACTTTTCATTGCCTCTTCTTCAAATTTTTTCATATTTTAAACTTAAAATAACTAATTACTCAAATGTATGTACTTAATAGTAATTTTTTTATTTAAAATTGGAAAGAGATATAAAAAAAATGCGCTAGAATCAACTAGCGCATTTTTAAAAAATAATTATTTAGGATATAAATCTCAATTATTTTTGGATTTTGATATCTGCAACAATTCTAGGATTAGAACCTACTCTAGTTACAGATTTAACGTAGATAACTCCTTTTTTACCAGCAGCGTTTTTAAACAAAACAACAAGCGGTAATTTGCTGTCTGGAAATGATTCTCCATCATCAGCAATAGTTAGACTATTTAATTCTTCTCCTTTTTCCAATTTATTGAATTGGTCAATAGTATACTGATTTGTTACATAATTGATGTAATCTGTATTTGTTGCGTTAGCAGAAACACCATTTTCTACATTTTTAGGGCTAACAAAATAATTTACCGACATACTACCACCATAGAAAGCAATATCAATTTTTGGTAAAATAGTACCATCTATTTGACTCTTTTTGTATGATTTTCCGGTTTCTGTTGAGAAAAAACGTCCCGCCTCAAATCCTTCAGAGAAATCTAAAGAAAAAGATACATCTTTGAATGTTTTTAAAGTTGCTGTATCAACAACTTCAATTACCTTGTTGTCATCATCACTAGAACAACCAGTGAAAATTGATGCGCAAATAAATAATACTACTGCAAATTTTTTTGTAATGTTCATTTTATAAATTTTTTAAATTTTGTACGAATATATAATTAAAAAATAGAATTAATGGGAAATGAGTACTTATTTTTTAAGTTTTTTATGACAATTATTCTGAGCATTTTTTTATTGTAAAAACAATTCTGTAATTCAAATAATTACATATTTTATCATGACTCTAATTAAATTGGGATCTAGGATGTTGAGTTTAAAAGCAAGCTCTAAACATATTATTTTCGAAATTTACTATTTGAAGGATCTAAACCTTATAATGTTGACAGTCGTGATAATCTTACCTCGAAAGTTACAAATATATTGATAGATCATTTTGAATTTTAAGAAGGACTGGAGTGTAATTTTGACAGTATAGGAGCCGAAGATAATGTCTTTACTTCTTGCCACAAATTTACTTATCTAAACATGCCAAAAACCGATGGATCATTAAGTGAAGATTATCATCGTTTTACAAATCTGGTTGTTTCAAAAAATAAATAAATCTCCCGCTTACGAGCACTATAGTATCACTTTTAAAAATTGTTATTTGGTCAAAGGTTGCAAGCAGAGAATGCCTCGTATAAGAAATGCCAAACTTTTCACATTAAATTGTTATTACAATGCTTCAAAATCTGTTTCTCTTGCAATTGCTTTAGGAGGTGGAGTAAAAAACTCAACTTGTGATGTTGAAGGTACTAATTTCACTGATGTTGATAAGGTATTCTAAAATTATATTAGTGCGGATAACTGAACTCTAGGAATCACTTTTCAAATTATTATAAAGGTCCTATCGATTTTGGTACCGAAGTAAATAAACCAACCTATAACTATACTATAATTTCATTAAGAAAAGTAGAAGGATATGTAGCAATACGCACTGTGGAGTCGAAGCAACTAGGCAGGTCGGTACTACTGGCGTTATAAGTACAAACTTCAACAATTAAATAACGCTATTTTATTGGTCTCAAAAATAGTTAAAACTATGTACTTTAGTGCATTTCCCTTTCAGGTTCTAAAAATATTTACCGCAAATTCGCAAATTATTTTTTACGTTGCAAGTCTTTAAATTTGCGAATTTGCGGTGGATTTTACATTTTAACCTCGCAGACTTTCAGTCTGCCAAACAAAATCTATGGACTTTAAGTCCATAGTGGTTTAGTTAAAAAAAAACCGATTGGTGTGTGTTACAAATCGGTTTTTTTATGAATTAAAATGCTTTTAAAAAGCAGCTTTCATTTTTTCTATAATCTCGTACAAACATAGATTGTTGATACTTCCTTCATGTGTATGTTTGGTTTCTTTTGGTGAAGTAAAAGTTCCGTTTTCCAATTGTTCTGCAACGGCTTTGTATGCATCTCTAAACGGCATTCCGGCAACGACCATTTCATTTAAAGTGTCAACCGTAAATAAATAATTGTATTTTGGATCGGCAAGAATATTGTCTTTTACTTGAATGTCTTTTATAGAAAAAATCGCGATATCTAAGCAGGCTTTCAGGTTTTGAATGGCTGGAAACAATCCTTCTTTCAACAATTGTAAATCTCTGTGATAACCACTCGGCAAGTTGTTAGTAATTAAAGTAATTTCATAAGGTAAGGCTTGAATTTTATTGCATTTTCCACGAATTAACTCAAATACATCTGGGTTTTTTTTGTGTGGCATGATGCTGGAACCTGTTGTAAGATGCGACGGTAAAGTAATGAAATCAAAATTCTGACCCATATACAAACAAACATCCATTGCAAATTTTGAAAGCGTAGCGGCCACGCTGCTCATGGCAAAAGCAACTGTTTTTTCTGATTTTCCACGACTCATTTGAGCGGCTACCGAATTGAATTTTAATGTTTCAAAACCCAGTTCTTGTGTTGTAAAAGTTCTATCAATAGGGAAGGAGCTTCCGTAGCCTGCGGCAGATCCCAATGGATTTTGGTCTACAATTTTCAAAGCGGCATTCAGCATTGTGATATCATCAATCAAAGTTTCGGCGTAAGCGGAAAACCACATTCCGAAAGACGATGGCATTGCAATTTGTAAATGGGTGTAGCCAGGCAATAATACATTTTGATGTTTCTCTGCTGATTCCATCAGTAAATCAAAAAGGTTTTTAACTTGTTCTTTTAGCTCTATTACTACATCTTTTAAATATAAATTAACATCTACTAAAACTTGGTCGTTACGAGAACGCGCGGTATGAATTTTTTTTCCGGCATCGCCTAATTTTTCTGTTAGCAAATATTCAATTTTAGAATGTACATCTTCATAGGAATCTTCAATTGTGAAATTTCCAGCAGCAACATCAACAATAATTTCGTTCAAAGCAGCTACTAACATATCTGTTTCATTGGCTGTCAATAAACCAATGTTTCCGAGCATTTTAGCGTGTGCAATTGAACCTAAAGCATCGTATTTTGCCAGAACTAAGTCCAGTTCCCTGTCGTTTCCCACAGTGAAATGTTCGATTTGTTTATCTGTTGGTATTCCTTTTTCCCAAAGTTTCATATTGTTTTTTGTTTCAGGTTTAAAGTTTCAGGTTGAAACTTGCATTATCTACAGGAATCGTTTTCATAGCCCCGATTACTTCACTTAATTTCTATTTTCATTGGAGTTCAGTGAACTTCGTTTGTAGTGAAAATCCTTTTATTTTTTTCTTTAAAAAATAAAAGATTGTAACGGATAGCGGGATTAGCTCCTAATCATTTTATTGTTTGAAAAAATCAGTTAGTATGTTGATATACAATTGGATTCCTTCTTTTATTTCATGTATAAATATAAATTCGTTTGCGGAGTGTGACCGCAGGGTTTCACCAGGCCCTAGTTTCAATGATTTGCAACTCAAAACCGATTGATCTGAAAGGGTAGGCGAGCCGTAGGTGGTTCTTCCTAATGCGATTCCGGCCTGCACCAATCCATGAGAAACAGGAATAGAAGAAGCGTTTAAATGCATAGATCTTGGATTAATGTCCGCAGCAACATTTGCTCTTACAGTTTCTAGAATTTCTTGATTGCTGTAACAATCATTTACCCTGATATCTACAACCAAATGGCATTCTGCAGGAACTACATTGTGTTGTTTTCCGGCATTAATTTGGGTTACGGTCATTTTAACAGGACCTAAAACCTCTGAAATTTTTTCGAAATTGTAGCTGTTAAACCATTCGATTATGGGAATTACTTTGTAAATGGAATTGTCAAGATTTTGATGAGCGGCATGACTGGCGGTACCTTTTACGATGACATCGAGAACTAATAAACCTTTTTCGGCTATGGCCAATTGCATTAAAGTGGGTTCGCCAACAATGGCACAATCTAGTTCAGGCAAGTGCTTTAAAGCACTGTTTAAGCCGTTTTTTCCACTGCTTTCCTCTTCGGCCGAGGCTACCATCACCAAATTGTAAGGTAAATTTTCATGGGAATAAAAATGGACAAAAGTAGCTAAAAGAGAAACCAAACATCCGCCAGCATCATTGCTGCCTAAACCAAATAATTTACCCTCTTTTTCAATGGCTTGAAAAGGATCATGGGTATAGCCTTGATTTGGGTTTACCGTGTCGTGGTGAGAATTCAATAATAGTGTAGGTTTTTTTGCATCAAAATGTTGATTGAAAGCCCAAACATTATTGTTCTCACGTTTAAAAGGGATGTTGTTTTGTGTAAACCAATTTTCAATTAAAAGTGCTGTTCGATCTTCTTCACTGGAAAATGACGGTGTTTCAATAAGTGCCTTTAATAGCGCAATGGCTTCTTGTGTAAGGATTTCTATGTTTTTCATACTTATTTTAGCCACAGATTCAACGATTTTTTAAAATTGAAAAGAAATTTTTTCAAAATCGGTGAGACTTGTGTTTCACTTTTTATAATTTGATATTTGTACAAATAGCCGTTGCATCTTGCAACATGCGGTGATGCCCTATTTTTATTTTTTGAACTCCTTTGTTTAAACTATTAAAACAGTTGTCCAGTTTAGGAATCATTCCAGAATGTATGGCTTTTTCTGCTTTTAATTTTGCATATAATTCGGGATTCATGTTTTCGATAACTGAAGAATCATCTTCGGCGTCGAATAAAACTCCTGGTTTTTCAAAACAGTAATTCAAAGTTACCTCAAAAACTTCTGATAAAGCGATTGCTAGTTCACTAGCAATAGTGTCTGCGTTTGTGTTTAATAATTGTCCGCTGCCATCGTGTGTGATGGCGCAAAATACGGGTACAAGATTATTTACAAGTAACGTTTCTAGTAAGGGTGTATTCACTTTATTGACATCACCTACAAAACCATAATTTATTGTGGGGTGATTTCGTTTGACTGATTGAATTAAATTCCCGTCAGCTCCAGAAAAACCTATTGCATTGGTCGAATTGGCTTGTAATTGTGCTACGATATTTTTGTTGATTTGGCCAGCATAAATCATGACTACAACTTCTAGCATAGCGGCATCGGTGATGCGTCTTCCATCAATCATTTGTGGAACTAAACCCATACTTTCGGCTAATTTTGTAGCTGATTTTCCACCGCCATGAACGAGTACTTTGTAGCCTTCAATCTTAGAAAAATCAGTCAAAAAATGAGCCAATTCCATCGGGTTATCAATGATATTTCCACCAATTTTTTGTATCGTTATCGGTTTTTTATTTTCCATTTAAAAAAGGTTCTGAGGTTCTCAGATACAAAGGGTATAAGAACTTAGTGTCTTAGAAACTTTGCATCTCAGCGCCTTATTTTTTCAATATTTTTTGAAGCACTAATTGTGCTGCGAAAGTTCTATTATTGGCTTGTTCAATCACAATTGAGTTAGGGCTGTCAATTACTTCATCTGATACGATCATATTACGCCTTACGGGCAAACAATGCATAAATTTTGCATCGTTAGTTAATTTCATTTTATCAGCTGTTACGGTCCATTTTGGATCAGAATTTGTAATTTGTCCGTATTCAATATAGTTACTCCAATTTTTGGCATAAATAAAATCGGCATTTTTAAATGCTTTGTTTTGATCGTATTCAATTTTTGAATCTTTCGTAATTTCAGGATTCAATTCATATCCTTTTGGATGAGTGATTACAAAATCCATATTTTTTTGTAACTGCATCATTTCTACAAAAGAATTGGCAACAGCTTGAGGTAACGCTTTAGGATGTGGTGCCCATGTTAAAACCACTTTGGGTCGGTGTTTGGGTTTAAATTCTTCAATGGTAATAGCATCAGCCAGCGCTTGTAATGGATGTCCCGTGGCGCTCTCCATGTTAATAATAGGAACGGTTGCATATTTTATAAAACTAGACAGCACTATTTCGGCATTGTCTTTTTCTTTATCAACTAATCCAGCAAATGCTCTTATAGCAATCACATCACAATATTGAGAAACAACAGCGGCTGCTTCTTTAATATGCTCTGATGCACTCGAGTTCATTACGGCACCTTCTTCAAATTCTAGGGTCCAACCTTCATTGGTAAAGTTCATGACCATGACATTCATTCCTAAATTTAAGGCAGCTTTTTGCGTACTCAATCGCGTTCTTAAACTAGAATTAAAAAACAATAATCCTAGTGTTTTGTTTTTACCTAATTTTTTATTTTTGAGTGGTTTTTTCTTGATTTTAAGGGCTTTTTTAACCCATGTTTCAAGTACATCTATAGTATTGACAGCGTTGTAATTCATGATTTTGTTTTTTAATAAGTCCTACTAATTTTATAATAAATGCTTAATTTATAGTAGTTTAAGTTTTATTACAAAGAGTATTACTTTATGTTATTTAATCTCTACTAAAGCTTCTTGTAAAGCCTTTATAAACAGGTCGATTGCTGGTTTTGTAATTGTTAAAGGAGGTAAAATTCGCAGTAAGTTTTTGTTGTTTGCGTTTCCGGTAAAAATATGTTTGTCGATGATCATTTTTTTACGAAGTATACTAACGTCAAAATCAAATTCTACGCCCAGCATCAATCCTCTTCCTTTTACTTGAATTACTTCGGGGATTTGTTTGATTGCTTCCAGAAAATAGGCGTAAACGTAATTTACATTATCCATTAATTGTTGCTTTTCCATGACGTCCAAAACTGCAATTCCGGCTGCACAAGCTAGATGGTTTCCTCCAAAAGTAGTTCCTAATAATCCGTAACTGGCTGTGAATTTTGGAGAAATCATAATCCCACCTATAGGAAAACCGTTCCCCATTCCCTTTGCCAAACAAATTATATCTGCTTTGATATTATGATGTTGGTGGGCAAAAAACTTTCCGCTTCTTCCGTATCCAGATTGTACCTCGTCTAAAATTAAAACAACATCATGAGCTGCGCATATTTTTTCTAAATCCTGAAAAAATGCTGTAGTACCTTGGTCTAAGCCGCCCACTCCTTGAATACCTTCAATTATTACCGAAGAAACATCACCTTTTTTGAGTTCGTTTTCAACCAATTCGATGTTATTCAAGGGTAAAAAAGTAACAATTTGCTGCGCATTGATTGGCGCCACAATTTTTTTATTGTCAGTCACTGCAACTGCTGCCGAAGTCCTTCCATGAAAGGAATTCTCAAAAGCAATTACACGCGATTTATGGTTGTGAAACGAGGCCAATTTCAAAGCGTTTTCATTGGCTTCGGCTCCGGAACTGCACAAGAATAAGGTGTAGTCCTCTAATCCTGAAAGCTTCCCTAACTTTTGGGCTAATGATACTTGCAGTGGATTCTGAATAGCATTTGAATAGAAACTGATGTTGTCTAACTGTTTTTTTAAGGCTTTGACATAATCTGGCTGGGTATGTCCAATGGAAATTACGCCATGACCGCCGTATAAATCTAAATATTCTACTCCGTTTTCATCAGTAATAGTACAATCTAATGCTTTTACTGGAGTGATGCTGTATAATGGGTAAACGTCAAATAAGTTCATAATAATCCTCCCCCTAACCCCCTCCGAAGGAGGGGGAATAAAATCTGACAACGGGGGGTGTTGTTTTATATTTATATTATTTTAATCATTTCATTTCATCTCCCTCTCCTTCGGGGAGGGGATTAAAATCCGCTTGGTTTCAAATGCAATCCTGTGGTTTCATCCAATCCAAACATTAAATTCATGTTTTGTATGGCTTGTCCTGAAGCTCCTTTTGTTAAATTATCGATTACTGAAGTTATCAATAACCGGTTTCCTTTTTTCATTAAACTAATAATACATTTATTGGTTTGCACCACTTGTTTCATGTTGATTCCTGTGGTAGTAACCGTAACAAAAGGTTGGTCTTGGTAATAAGTCTCATACTTTGCTACTAAATCTTCCAGACTTTCTTCGATTGTTGTGTATAATGTGGCGAATATTCCTCTGGCAAAATCACCTCTGTTGGGTACAAAAATCAATTCGTTTGCGTAATACGCTTGCAATTGGTGGACACTCTGGTTAATTTCCCCTAGATGTTGGTGCTCAAAAGCTTTGTAATGTGACATATTGTTTGATCTCCAGCTAAAATGTGTTGTTTCTGAAGGGGTAACTCCGGCTCCTGTACTTCCTGTTGTGGCATTAATATGAACGTCAGTTGTGAGTATTCCGGCTTTCGCCAAAGGCAATAATGCCAATTGAATTGCTGTTGCAAAACAACCTGGATTTGCAATAAATTGAGCGTTTTTAATGGCTGCTTTGTTCAATTCAGGTAAACCATAAACAAAAGATTTGTCATCGAACTCTTTATCTTTTGTCAATCTGAAATCATTACCTAAATCGATGATTTTTGTATGACTAGCAAATTGATTTTGCTCTAAAAAAGATTTTGATTTTCCATGACCTAAACACAAGAAAACCACATTCACATTTGGATTCACGGTATCGGTAAAATTCATTTCGATATCGCCCATGACATCATGATGTGCAACATGAAGTGGCTTTCCAGCATTTGTTGTACTGAAAACAAAATCAATTGTTGCGTGAGGATGAAACATCAAGATTCTGATGAGCTCCCCAGCTGTATATCCTGAACCGCCGATTATTCCTGTAGTAATCATAATTTTTTATTTTTTCGAATTATTTTTTGTCACAGTTTTTACTGATTTCCACAGATTGGATAGTGCTCTTTTTATGTTTCTAAAAAAGCGCTATTTTTCTCTTTAGCCCCGATTGCAGTGAAAATCCTTTTCCTTTTTTTTTAAAGGAAAAGATTGTAACGTAAAGCGGGACAGTATTTCTGAAAATGCAAAATATTTCTGCTCCTAAAAAAATGCTATTTATTGCTCGTATGATTCATTATTTACCGATGAAAATATGTTTTGAGCATTTCCGAGAATTTTGATAAATCCTTTGGCATCATCAGAGGTCCATGCATTGTTCATTTCTCCGTATTGTCCAAAACTCGTATTCATTAAATCATTTTCAGATTCGATTCCGTCAAGCGAAAAATGATATGGTTTTAGTGTAACAGTCACTTTTCCGTTGACAGTGTGCTGGGTATCTTGCAGAAAAGTTTCAATATTTCTCATCACAGGATCGAGAAATTGTCCTTCATGAAACAGCATTCCGTACCAGTTGCCGAGTTGTTCTTTCCAGTATTGCTGCCATTTTCCTAGTGTGTGTTTCTCTAATAAATGGTGGGCTTTGATGATGATTAAAGGTGCGGCAGCCTCAAAACCTACTCTTCCTTTAATGCCAATAATGGTATCACCTACGTGAATGTCTCTACCTATAGCGTAGGCATTAGCCAGTTTTTCAAGAGTAACAATATTAGCTGAAGGTTTGTCTTTTATACCATTTACAGCAATTAATTCCCCTTTTGAAAATTCTAATGTTACTTTTTCCGCGCCCTCTTTTACCAATTGAGAAGGATAAGCTTCGCTAGGTAGTGCCTGATGTGATGTTAAAGTTTCTTTTCCGCCAACACTTGTTCCCCACAATCCTTTGTTAATGGAATATTGTGCTTTTTCCCAAGAATAGGAAACGCCGTTTTTGGCTAAATAATCTACTTCTTCCTGTCTTGATAATTTTAAATCTCGAATAGGAGTGATGATTTCAATTTCGGGTGCGATAGTTTGGAAAATTAAATCAAAACGAATTTGATCATTTCCAGCGCCAGTACTTCCGTGTGCAATGGCACTTGCGCCAACAGATTTTGCATATTTTATGGCTTCTATGGCTTGAAAAACACGTTCAGCACTCACAGAAAGTGGATAGGTATTGTTTTTTAATACATTTCCAAAAATTAAATACTTTATGGCTTTATCATAATATTTATCTACAATGGTAAGATTGGTGTGCTTTGCACTTCCAAGTTCATACGCTCTTGTTGTTATGCTTTCTAGTTCATCAGCGGTAAATCCACCGGTATCTACAAGTACGGTGTGAACTTCGAATCCTTTTTCGTTTTTTAAATATTTCAGGCAGTAGGAAGTATCAAGACCTCCACTATATGCTAATACTACTTTTTTCATTTTTTTATTTTTTTTCCTCCCCCCTCCCGAAGCTTCGGGACCCTCCGAAGGAGGGGGAGCCGAAACTGGCAAAAGGGAATATTATTTTATGTGACTTTTTTATCCTGGTCGCCTTCTCTTTGAAGTATTGAGGCCAATACTGGCTAAATGGAATATTATTTTATGTGACTTTTTTTTCTATCTCTTGGCTCACTTCCCTTCGGTTAGGTGATTTATTTATCTAAAAATACCGCTTGTTTTATTTTCTTCAAACGGTTCCAAATCCGGACATTGAAAGGATGTTTAGGAGGGTCTTTTGGTTTTTCATTTGGATCATATAGCATGCCAGTACACAAGCACATTTTATTTTCTTTGCTTTTCAAAATTTCATAATTAGTACAGGTTTGGCAACCTTTCCAAAAGCTTGGGTCATTTGTCAGCTCTGAAAAAGGAACTGGTTTGTACCCCAAATCAGAATTTATTTTCATTACTGCTAAACCTGTTGTAATTCCGAAAACTTTTGCTTCTGGATATTTTTTAAGAGAGTAATCAAACACAAACGACTTAATTTTTTTTGCCAAACCAAGATTTCTATAATCCGGATGAACGATCAAGCCAGAATGTGCTACAAACTTGCCATGTTGCCAACTTTCGATATAACAAAAACCTGCAAATTTCCCTTTGTCTAGTGCAATAACGGCGTCTTGAGTCTCCATTTTTTTCTGGATATACTCAGGCGTTCTTTTAGCAATACCAGTACCTCTTAAAAGTGCTGATAACTCTATTGTTTCGCAAATTTCTATTGCGTATTTGTAGTGCTCTTCCTGAGTTGTGACGATGGAAATATTCATTTTAAAAGTTGAATTTTAAAGTTAGAAAAGAATCGTGTAATGAAGTCTGAGACGAGTTTGTGTTACCTATAATTGATGCTTTAAAACAGGTTGCTTTGTTGTAAGTAACTGAAATAAAGTGCGATATAGATGTAAATGCGTTTGTTTTTGGATATAAGAATCCAATAGAAAATAGCGGTACGTTCAAAACAGAAAAAATGAAAAATGAATAAAAATACGAAACAGGTTTTGGGTACTATAGAGATAGCATCCGTACTTCGGGCGAAGTCGTAAATCTGCTTGTCCGTGACAAAGTAGTAATATGTAAACTTGTATTATTCATTGCAGCAAAAGTACACTTATTTTTAACTATTCAATTTATTTTTAAGTTTTCTAACAAAATACCAACGGATTGTTGATTTTTTTTTTTAAAAAAACTCCTTGATACAATTGATTATCAAGGAGTTCTATTGGATTTAATGTAATTTAGACTACTAGTTTCTAAATCGGTTGCGAGTGATTATATCTTTAATTTTTGCCTTCAAATCTTCGCCAGTGTCATATACCATTTGCTCACTACTCGGGAAAAGAACTGGTTTTCTATCAAAATACGAGAAATAATTATCATCTGAGGCACGACGGTCTCCTTTGTATGTGGCGTAAATATTTTCGAAAATGAATTCGCTAGTTAGAGGGAACGATTGCAATAATTGATTGTTTTTAAAGTTAATGTAATCAATTTTGGCTGTTATTTGGCATGACTTAAATTGGCGGAATTCATATATTCTGGCAGCAACGGTAATCAGGTTATCTACCATAACTACTTTGCCTTTTTCGTCAAGAACTTCTTTTCCATTGGCATCAATTAATTTTTTTACACCGTCCTTGATCACTCGTTCTTTTACAAATTCGCGTTCCTTAATTTGTTCGGGTGAAATATAAATTTGTCTAAAATTGATTACCATTCCATAGTCGTAGTCAATTCCTTTTTGTCTGTTGCTATTGTAAACGGTCCATTTGTCGTTTAACCCCAAAGTGCTAAAATCCAATAGATCATTCTGCAAACGCTGAGGAATAATCATGTTGGTTTCATTTTTTGTATAAACCGAAACATAATCAGAACCTTTAAATTTAGCTTCGTCCATAAGTTGCAAAACATTTTTATAATTTGGATTGATTTGATTCAAATACTCTAAATCATCAAATGCTTTTCGGTAATTCATTTTATCTGAAGTCACCATTAATTTCTTGGCATTGGCATATAAATAAGCTGATAAAGCATTTTTACTACTGATGATTTGATCGTCATAATTATCAAAAGGAAAGATTGCATTTCGGCCTTCTTTAATGAGTTTTAAAGGGAGAACCGGTTTAATTTTTTCCTGACGGGAATTCAATTGTACATAGGTAGTATACATTTTTTCCAATTGTGCAGGATTAGCCTCTTTGGCTAATAAATTAAGGGCATTCAAATCACGCTCTTTTGCTTTTGCGAACGCCTCTTCTAGTAAATACACATAATCTTGTTTGCCTTTTTTATCTTTATTGCTGCGCAAATTAGATACAGCATTGTCTATGGCTTGATCGTAATTTCCGGAGCTCAATAGGTTTTGAGTTTGTTTCACGCCACAAGCGCTAAAAAGGAGAAACAAGGATAATAAAAGAGTAATTTTTTTCATAAGCTGTAGAATTATGTATTTGAATTTGACTTGTTTTTCCTATTTGTTTTAAGCAGATAATTTGATT
Source organism: Flavobacterium sp. GNP010 (assembly GCF_056428945.1). NCBI lineage: Bacteria > Pseudomonadati > Bacteroidota > Flavobacteriia > Flavobacteriales > Flavobacteriaceae > Flavobacterium > Flavobacterium sp. GNP010. The sequence continues at coordinate 30,965 of NZ_JBWJVK010000025.1, forward strand.
TTCGATTTTTGAAAATCCAAAAATAATGCCATAAAAAAACCTAACAAAAATAGACTAAATGTTAGGTTTAAATATACAAATTATAATTTTTATGGTCTTACAAAAGGAGGAAGGAGTTTACTTGATACTTCACCAAAACCAATGCGGACCTGACCGTTTTGACAGTAGCCTTTCATAATTACGGTATCATTATCATTGATAAACTTACGCTCAGTTCCATCACTCATTTTTATCGGATTTTTTCCGCCCCAAGTTAATTCTAACATAGAACCAAAACTATCTTCGGTAGGACCGGAAATAGTCCCAGAACCCATCATATCTCCAGAGTTTACTCGGCATCCATTAGAAGTATGGTGCGCTAATTGCTGGCACATAGACCAATATAAATATTTAAAATTGGAGTGTGAAACAACCGTTGGTTTTGCATTTTCAGGTTGAATGGCTACTTCCAAGTTGATATCAAAAGAATGTTTTCCTTTTTGTTGTAAGTAGGGAAGTGGAGTAGGTTCTTGTTTTGGTCCTTTCGTTCTAAACGGTTCCAAAGCATCCATAGTCACAATCCAAGGGGAAATAGAGCTAGCAAAATTCTTAGCTAAAAATGGACCTAATGGTACATATTCCCATTTTTGGATGTCGCGAGCACTCCAATCATTCAATAAAACCATTCCGAAAATATAATCTTCAGCTTCAGTAACCGCTATGTTTTCGCCCATGATATTTACATCGGTTGTAATGAATGCGGTCTCCAATTCAAAATCTACAGAACGTGAAGGTCCAAAAACCGGTGTAGTTTCTCCATTTGGTAGTGTTTGTCCCATTGGTCTGTGAACCGGAATTCCAGAAGGAACAATGGAAGAACTTCTGCCGTGGTATCCTACGGGAATGTGAAGCCAGTTGGGCAATAATGCATTTTCTGGGTCGCGGAACATCTTTCCTACGTTTGTAGCGTGTTCTTTACTAGAGTAAAAATCAGTATAATCACCAATTAGTACTGGTAGTTGCATTTCGACATCTTCCATTCTAAAAATGATAATGTCAAGATCTTTTGCATTATTTTGTAATTTTGGGTTTGTGGCATCAAATAGTTCTGCAATTCGATTCCGAACCAAACGCCATGTTTTTTGACCATCTGAAATAAAATCATTCAAAGTATCTTGCATGAACATATCATCTGTAAGTTCAATGCCCTCAAAATAATTTAATTGTTGCAAGGCACCAAGGTCAATGGCAAAATCACCAATTCTTGTTCCTACAGTCACTATATTTTCTTTGGTTAGAAAAACTCCAAAAGGTATGTTTTGAATAGGGAAATCACTATCGGCAGGCACTTCTAACCATGATTTTCTATTAGTATCGTTAGCTGTTATCGGCATATTTTGTTAATTATTTTGTTAAAAAATTACTCATCAAATATATCATAATCTAACTATTTACCAAACGTTTTTTTGTATTTTTGCATCAAATTAACGAAAATCAAAAAAATGCAACGCGACGAACAAATTTTTGACCTTATTCTAGAAGAACAAGAAAGACAAATTCACGGATTAGAACTTATTGCATCAGAAAACTTCGTAAGTGACGAAGTGATGGAAGCTGCAGGTTCTGTTTTAACGAATAAATATGCCGAGGGATATCCTGGCAAAAGATACTACGGAGGTTGCGAAGTAGTTGATGTTGTAGAACAAATTGCTATTGATAGAGCCAAAGAATTATTTGGAGCAGCGTACGCAAATGTACAGCCTCACTCTGGCTCACAAGCAAATACTGCGGTTTACCACGCCTGTATTAAACCTGGAGATAAAATTTTAGGTTTTGATTTGTCTCATGGGGGACACCTTACCCATGGTTCACCTGTTAATTTTTCGGGACGTTTATACACACCTTCTTTCTATGGTGTAGATCCAGCAACAGGACGATTAGATTATGATAAAATACAAGAAATAGCCACTCAAGAACAACCAAAATTAATCATTGCAGGAGCCTCTGCGTATTCACGCGATATGGATTTTGAGCGTTTTAGAGTAATTGCAGACAGTGTTGGTGCTATTTTGTTGGCTGATATTTCGCATCCTGCGGGGCTTATCGCCAAAGGTTTGATGAATGATCCATTGCCACATTGCCATATTGTAACGACAACAACACACAAAACATTACGTGGTCCTCGCGGAGGTTTAATTTTGATGGGTAAAGATTTCGAAAATCCATTTGGTTTAACCACTCCAAAAGGGGAAATCAGAATGATGTCTTCTTTATTGGATTTGGCTGTTTTTCCAGGGAATCAAGGTGGTCCATTAATGCATATTATTGCAGCTAAAGCAGTTGCTTTTGGAGAAGCATTGAAAGATGAATTTTTTACGTATGCTTTGCAATTACAAAAAAATGCAAATGCAATGGCTGATGCTTTTGTAAAAAGAGGCTATGAAATCATTTCTGGCGGAACAGACAATCACATGATGTTGATTGATCTAAGAAATAAAAATATTTCTGGAAAAGAGGCTGAGAATGCTCTTGTAAAAGCAGAAATTACCGTAAATAAAAACATGGTTCCATTTGATGATAAATCACCATTTGTAACTTCAGGAATTCGTGTAGGAACGGCAGCTATTACCACTCGTGGTCTTGTTGAAGAAGATATGGAAACTATTGTAGCCTTAATTGACAGAGTATTGCTAGATCATACAAACGAAGAGGTTATTGAGGCAGTTGCCAATGAAGTAAACGAAATGATGAGCGAAAGAGCTATTTTTGTATATTAATAAATACGTCTTTATAGTTTAAAGTCGAAAGTCGAAAGTCTTTGAAAAGAATTTAATATTCTCTCTTAGTTTTGGCTTTCGACTTTTGACTTTATGACTTTCTAACTTTAAGACCAAAAAAATGGGTGTATTAAGATTACAGCTACCAACCGATCCTAGATGGGTTAATATTGTAGAAAAAAACATTGAAGAAATCCTGACGGATCATGCTTGGTGTGAACAAAAGGCTGCTACAAATGCAATTACAATCATCACTCACAATTCAGAACATCAAGATTTAGTGCGGGATTTATTGGCTTTAGCCAAAGAAGAAATCGATCATTTTGAGCAAGTACATAACATTATTGTCAAACGGGGCTTGAAACTGGGTCGAGAACGCAAAGATGAGTATGTGAATGAACTGTATTTATATATGAAAAAAAGCAGTGATGGGAGCAGAGTATCCAGTTTAGTGGAACGATTATTGTTTTCTGCAATGATAGAAGCCAGAAGTTGTGAGCGTTTCAAAGTACTTTCTGAAAACATTCAAGATGAAGAATTAGCTGTTTTTTATAGAAATTTGATGGAGAGTGAAGCGGGACATTATACTACTTTTATTACGTATGCGAGAAAATATGGCGTAGGAATTGATGTTGAAAAACGTTGGAGAGAATGGCTTTCATTTGAAGAAAATATCATAAAAAATTATGGTAAAAATGAAACAATTCACGGGTAATTTCCATGTGTAGTTTGTGTTGTCTATAATTTTTATTTACAGCAAAAGAATAAATGTATCCCACCAGTAAGGGTATTAATTGAATATATTCTAATCAATCCAGATTTTAGCATTAAAGTAAATGAATTGTTGGTAGATTAGTATTTTTTGATTTTCTTTAGATTTTAATTTTAACACTTGTTTATTGATATGAAACTGAATTTTAATTACGATGGAAATATTGCATGTAAAGCAATATTACAAGAACAATTAGAGAAATTTGATATTAAATATCAATTGCTGGACTTAGGACAAATTGAAATTGCGGATACTGTTTCTGAAGATGTTTTGACTGAACTCCAAGTGAGTTTGTCAAAGTATGGAATACAAATTATTGATAACCCAAAAGGGCAATTAATTCAAAAAATTAAAGATGCTATTATTGAAATTGTCTATGAAAAAGATAAGTTTCCTAATGTTACCATTTCGCAATACTTGTCTGATAAATTGAACTTTAGATACGGATATCTTACTAATGTTTTTTCTGAATATACATTTACTTCGATAGAGAATTTTATAATTATTCAAAAAATCGAACGCGCTAAGAAAATGATAATTGAAGAAAAACTTACCTTAACTGAAGTTTCTCATGAATTAAACTATAGCAGTGTGGCATATTTATCAACCCAGTTTAAAAAAGTTACTGGATTAACGCCCTCCATGTTCAAAAGAATAGTAGGTAAAAAGAGAAAATTATCTAACACTGATTAATTAAGTTACAAAAACACCCATTTATGCTTACACACCAAGATTCAATGCATATTCTTTTAGCTGACGATGACGAAGATGATCGCACTTTTTTTAGTGAAGCTATACAAGAGCTTAAAATGAATAATAAGTTGACTCTATTTAAAGATGGAAATGATCTTATGGATTATTTGGTACATCCTGAAATTAAGTTGCCTCATGTTTTGTTTCTAGACCTAAACATGCCCGGAAAAACAGGTATTGATTGTCTTAAAGAAATTAGATCTAATGCTCGTTTTAAAGATGTTTCAATAGCAATATATTCTACATCCTCATCAGAAAAAGATATTGAAGATACTTTTATTGAAGGGGCGAATATCTACATTAAAAAACCTAATGATTTTTCTGAACTGAAAAAAGTGATCAAAGAGGTGGTCAATATGAATTGGCAGTTTCACACTTCAGGGTTAAATATTGAAACATTTTTCTTTAGCATTTAACAAGGAGTAAATGAAAATTCTTGGACTATATAAAAACTCACAAGTGTTTAAAATAGCTTTAGCTATTGCAATTGTTGTTGTTTGCTATATCGCTTCTATGTTTTATTCCCAAATGAAAAAGTTGGACTCTACCGTTGAATTAATTTCAAATTCAAACCAAACACAACTCGAATTAGAAAAACTATTATCCGTAATTAGTAATTACGAGATGAATTTACGCAGTTACATTATCACAAAAGAAAACAGGTATATTGAAGACCGTTTTTTGAATAGAGGTAAAATAACAGAAAGTGTAACAAAGTTAGAGTTTTTGACAAAAAATGATACCGCTCGATACAATGATATTAATCGCTTAAAAAAACTGATCGATCTTAGATTCAAGTTATTCAGAAAGACATTACTGTTGGCACAAAGCAGAAAGTCAAGTCCGCTCGCCATAAATCAGATGTTACTGGAGAGTAGTACGATTACAGAAAAGATGAAATCTTTTGTTACAAAAATCATATTTTCAGAGAGTATAAAAACTAAATTTGAAAATAACAATCATCAATTTGAATTGCGAGACTCCATTATTACAGCCTTTTTATTGGTGATTCTTTCTCTTTTGATATTGTTGCTTTCCTTCCAAAAAATGAATGTTGATATTGAGGAGCTTAAAAAAGCAAATGATCAGTTAAAATTATTGAATGAGTCCTACAACACTGCTGAAATGACCGCAGGTTTTGGACATTGGATGGTCAATGTTGAAACTAGCAAGTATGCATTTTCTGACAATATTTTCCGGTTGATGGGTGTGGAGCCAAATGCTTTTGAACCTAATTTAGAAAACACCAGTAAATATATCCATCCAGATGATTTAGCATATGTAACCCAAGTACATACAGATTCGTTAGTAAATCATCAATCGACCTCTATGATGTTTCGATATTTGACACCAGATGGAAGTATTAAATACATCATAGCTGTAGGAAGTTTTACAACAAATGGTAGTGGAGAGTTAATTAAAATTGGGGTAAACTATGACATCACCAATCAATATAAAAAAACACTAGAATTAGAAGAAAACAACAAAGAGCTTAAATATATCAATACTGAACTGGAGGCATTTAACAATATTGTTAGTCATGACTTGCAGGAACCACTTCGTAAAATTCAAATGTTTATTTCAAGATTTGAAGAAAACGAATTGAATTTACTTTCCCAACAAGGAAAAGACTATTTTTCTAAAATTAGGTTTACAGCAAATAGAATGCAGACTTTATTAATTGATTTAGTTGATTATTCCAGAACGATAAAAGGGGATAAAGTTTTTGTTGAAACAAATCTAAATAAAGTTCTAGAGGAAGTACTTCAAGATTTATCCTCTACTATTGATGATAAAAAAGCCAATATCACTATTGGAAATTTACCTGTTATTAAAGCAATTCCTTTCCAAATTAAACAGCTTTTTATTAATTTAATTTCTAATGCTTTAGAGTATAGTAAGGAAGAAGGTATTCCGCAGGTTAGCATTACTACAAATAGAATTACAGAAAAAGAAATGCTAGATTACAAAATCGCTAATAAAAATGATTACTATAAGATTATTGTTTCAGACAATGGGATTGGCTTTAAACAAGAATTTTCAGAAAAAATATTTCTATTGTTCAAACGTTTAGAAACCAATCCAAAATATTCAGGAACAGGACTTGGATTGGCAATTTGTAGTAGAATTGTAGAAAATCATAAAGGTTTTATTAAAGTAAAAGCAAAACCAAATATTGGGGCAAAATTCTATATTTTTATTCCAAAAGGGGAATTACTTTAGCAAAGTAATTTCAAAATAGGCAACACTATTTTGCTTAAAAACTTCGCTAATGGACTTCAATGTCGTGTTTGTATAGTAATCCTTTTAATCCCTCTAAAGCAAATACTGCTTTTTTTAATTTAGTTGTTTTAGGATCTATGGTGTAATTGAAACTAGTTTTAAAATTTGCTTTGTTGGCAATAGCTTTTGCAAATTCAGAGCGGTATAAATCACAGTTTTCAAATAGCACTTCGGTTAAATCTGTGCTCATGAAATCTACTGCGACGAGGCTACAATTGGTAAAAGAAGTTCCTTTTAATTTTAGAGTATAAAACTTGGAAAAATCCAATATGCAATCCTTAAACGCAATTTCAAAAATTAATTTATCGCACATGGCAAAATTCACGTCTTTGATTTCGCATTTATTGAAAGTTACAGTTCTAAAGGCTACATAATTAATTTTGGCATTGCTAAAAGTACAATCATTAAAGGTACAATCAATGAAAGTAACCGCCACAAATGCACATTGAGAAAAATTACATTTGGTAAACGTACAGCATTCAAATTCTTTAAAATTGACTTCCTCTTCACCGTAAGTGATGCTTTTGTATTCGATATCTAGAAAATATTCTGCCATTTAAAAATTTTATAGTCAAGGTAAAGTTCACTATTTAATTCTGTAAAGGAACAAATTAATAGGCTTTAAGGATTAGAGTATTTGTAAATAACTTTAATCTTTCACACTCTTTCGTGATCTGCTTTCCAATTTACAATTGCTTTTTTAATATCTTTTCCAGTACGGTTTTCATTCAAAGCTCTTTCTACCAGATTTTGGAGTTCTTCATCTGGGGAAAATCGCAAGGCAAATAGTTGGTCGTCATTTAATTGATTTTCAAATTTCTCAAATCGTTCTCCGGTTGAAGCGAGATAACGATATCTGAGTTCCAGGCGCACAATTCGGTTTTGCAAAGTCAATGCATAATGTTGGCGTAGCATAAATGCTATACAAAAGAGAGCTACAAAAATTGCGCTTAAAAATGACCATACAATCGCATCCTCTGTGGTAAAAGCAAAATAGATACTAAATGATAAAAAAGCCATTATTATTGGGTAATAAATAAAATGATGTGGCGGGTAAAAGCGGATATGGTTCTTATACGATTGCGTTTTCATATTTAGTTTTCTTTAAAGGTACTGTAAAACTACTAATTTGAATTACGTGAGATGTTTTAATGAATAAATCAAAATACTTAAGTATTATTTTAGGAAGGCAATGTTTGTCTAAAACCTTACTTTATTTTAAAATTTTACATATCTAAACAAATTTATACGGAATTATCAGATTTATTTTGAATTTTTTTGTTTCAAAATTCACAGTTTTTCGTTAAAATCAGTACAAAAAATGTATTTCAACGAGTATATAAGTAGTATAAAGAAAAGAAAAGTATTACTAATGTTTTTTCCTTTCATTTGATCAATATTTCTATAAATAGTAAAATTGTTGAAGTGTAAAATGCATCATATTCCACAACAATATCTGTTCTTTTTAGTATGTGTTTTGATCGAAACTTTGGTTTGAAACAACATAAAATAGACGATTTGCATTCCCCATTTTATAAACACTTGTCTTATTTATGAAACGACATGTTAAAACGAAAAGCAAAAAAAAAACTAAACTAAACAAAACAAATGAATTCAAAACTAAATTTTCTAATTGGAATAATAGCATTTTTTTTCACTAGCATATATAGTGATGCAAAAGGATCTAATATTTATGGGGGTATTGAAATTGGCAGCAAAGGAATTAAAATGAGTGTTCTAGAAGTTGGCAATATTAAGAAAGGCGATTATACTGTAAAATCGTTTTGGACAGAAAACATTGGAATTGCAAAAGGGATTGCAAAAGACGGTAATTTAGCTAAAGAGGATATTGACAAAGCTGTTGCAACAGTTATTGCCAACTATTTAAAAATGCTGAATGAATTTGAAATTGAAAATGAAAATATTTTTATTGTTGGTTCTTCCGGAGTTGCTATGGCAAAAAACACTCAAGTGCTGGCAGATAAAATATATTTAGCAACTACGAGAACACTGGATTTTGTTGATGCAAAAACAGAGGGGAAAATGCTGTTAAAAGGCTGTGTACCTCCGCAAGAATACCCAAACTCAGTGATTCTAGATATAGGAGGTGGCAATACTAAAGGTGGTTATGTTGATGTGCGAAACAATGATGTTTTTGTGTTTTTTCCACTAGTTGTAAGCTTCGGCACTATTACTTTAACTGAAGCTGTAATCAAAATTACAAAAAAAGAAGATTTGGCAGAATTTAAAGAAAAGTCATTTAGTTTTTTACCTATTTTAAGAAAGCAAATAGATGCGATGTATGCTACAAATCCAGAAGCATTAGATAAAAAGAAAGTGTATATGTCTGGTGGAGCAGTTTGGGCATTTTATACACTTTTTAACGGAGCGGCAAAAGCAAGTTTTAATAAATTCACAATAGAAGATGTACTTGACTTTGATGCGGTTTTAAAAAATAATTTCAAAAAGTTAGAAGAATTAGCTAAGACAGATAAAGAAGTAGAAACTGTACTTAAAACATATTCGCAAAAGTACTTAATATCGGGAAGTACTATGCTACTTGTTACTCTTGAGGCAATCCCAGATTTAAAAAATAAGAAACTTTTTTTCGCTAAAGAAGGACAAATAGCTTGGCTAGTAACTTACATTGCTGAGCGATCTAAAAAAGTTAAAAAGGTTTGGTAGTTAACAGTATTTCTATGCTTTTACCATGAATTCTTAAGTCGCTGTGAAATATTATTTTTACAGCGATTTCTTTTTTTTAATACTTGGATATTCCTATAAATCAGTAGTCATTTATTGAATTCGGACACATTCAAAACCAATAATCGTTAGTTTTTTGGTGTAAAAAATAATGTAAACCGTCTTTGTCTCTTTCTTTAACACTACGAAAATACTATAGGTATGGTAGAAAGAGCTTATTTTTGTTTTTAAAATAGACTAATTGTATCAGGTTTAAACTTCATTTAATTTATCCAAATTATGTATTGAGTTAATTGTTTTCTATTCATACAGCCAGTATTAATTTATGGAAACATTATCAAATACTAGATAAAAACACATTCCGTAATTCCGTAATTTAGCATAACTTAAAATTTAAAAATTATGATACCATCAAAAGGATATGCAGTACAGGATGCGACCACAGATTTAGCGCCTTGGAATTTTGAACGACGAGAATTAGGACCACACGATGTGCAATTTGATATTCATTTTTGTGGAGTTTGCCACAGTGATTTGCATCAAATAAAAAACGATTGGGGAGGCTCTATTTATCCAATGGTTCCGGGACACGAAATTGTGGGGAAAGTAGTTCAAGTAGGTAGTCACGTTAAGAAGTTTAAAGTTGGAGACTTAGCAGGAACGGGTTGTTTGGTAGATTCCTGTAGAAGTTGTGAGAATTGTAAAGAGGGCTTAGAGCAATTTTGTATAAAAGGGCGAACGGATACTTACAACGCATTAGGTCAAGATGGGGTAACTCCTACGTACGGTGGTTATTCAGATACAATTGTAGTTCACGAAGATTTTGTTTTGCATATCTCTGATACACTAGATCTAGCTGCTGTTGCACCATTATTATGTGCCGGAATTACGACGTATTCGCCATTAAAACATTGGAAAGTAGGGAAAGGTCATAAATTAGCTGTTCTGGGTTTAGGAGGTTTAGGACACATGGCCGTTAAATTTGGTGTTGCTTTTGGTGCTGAGGTTACAGTATTGAGTACATCTGCAAACAAAGAAGCAGATGCGAAAAAACTGGGTGCTCATAATTTTATCGTAACCAAAGACGAAAAACAACTAGCTAGCGTTGCTGGTTCCTTCGATTTTATTTTAGATACCGTTTCTGCGCCGCATGACTTAAATTTGTATTTGTCATTATTGCGAGTTAATGGTGTTCATATTTGCGTTGGAGTTCCTCCAACTCCGTATCAGGTGCATGCTTTTAGCCTCATAGGCGGGAGAAGGAGTCTGGCAGGTTCCCTCATCGGAGGATTACCAGAAACACAAGAAATGTTAGATTATTGCGCAGAACATAATATAGTTTCAGATATTGAAATGATTGATATCAAAAACATTCATGATGCCTATAAGCGAATGGAAAAGGGCGATGTGCGGTATCGATTTGTTATTGATATGGCTACATTATAAAAGATGCTTTTGAAACGAAAAATCCCTGTCAAAATAAATTTGACAGGGATTTTTGTTTAGGAAAAAGGTATTAATTTTTAGTTCTATCTAATGGGTAAAATTTAATGTAGTATTTTAATGAAGCTCTAAATTTATTTGCTATAGATTTCACAGATTAGCACAGATTAATTCATTTTGTAATTTTAAAAATCTTCTTAACCCTTTCAATCTGTGGCAAAAACTCTTTTTAATAATTGCGATAATATATCTTTCTTGCCACTTAGATGTAAGTATATAATTTTATTTTTTGTCGATTGTTCTTTCAAAAAACTCATACGTTCTCAGCATTTGATCCATACGCTGACGATTATCACCAGCTCGAGTAATTTCATGAGTGGCACCGGGATGTACTACAAATTCTACTGGACGGTCTAGTACTTTTAGGCTTCGAAACAACATTTCAGCTTGAATAAATCCAGTTCTTCGATCATTACCTCCATGAAAAATGATAAAAGGTGTTGTAATATTTTGAACATAATTCATAGGAGATTCACGTGTTAAAATCTCTTTTACTTTTGGTTCCCAAGGATAGCCACTAAAATAATTGGGTACCAGTCGCCAAGCGTTACCTTCGCCAAAAAAAGTATTCAAATCATAAACACCTCGTTGCGCACATGCTGCTTTGAAGCGATTGTCATGACTGATAATCCATGCGGTCAAATATCCTGCATAAGAACCACCAGTAATGAGTAACTTAGACGGATCTGCCCAGCCTTCTTGCACGGTTTTATCCAGTGCTGTCAGTACATCACTTGCCGGACCTGTGCCCCAATCGTTGATATTCCCTCTCAAAAAATCCAATCCATAACCACCAGAGCCTCTCGGATTACTGTACACTATTCCGTATCCTTTACTACAAAAATATTGGTACTCGTGCCACATACTTTCTTCACCAGGTCCCCACATAGCTGATGGACCTCCGTGAATTTCTAGTAATAAAGGATATTTCTCTCCTGGTTTATAGTTAGATGGTTTCATAATCCAATATTCTACTGTCATTCCTAATTCGTTTTGGAATGTTTTCTTTTCTGGATAAGATAATTTTTTAGCAGTAACCCAATCATTAAAGGAGCTAACTTTTTTCTCATTTTTGAAATTGGCTTCAGCAAAATATAATTCAGATGGATTTGATACTTGAGTTTTTGAATAAACAATTGTATTATTTGCAATATCGAAACTGGATATTCCAGTATCAGTGCTTGAAAGAGTCTCTATTTTTTGAGTTAATGTGTTGAGCTTGTGTAGCACGTTACCGCCGTTCATTTGAGCGGTAAAATACAAGTATTTGTCATCCTTACTCCAAATAAAATTTGATTTGTTTCGATCAAAAGGAATAGTTATAATATCTTTTTCAGTACCATTAAGTGGCATTATCGATAGTGACGGTACGGATATGAATGAGGTAGTGCTGGATAGAAAAGCCAACCATTTTCCCGATGGTGAAAGTGAAGCGCTATTGTATCTTTTTCCATCCTCTCCCAATAGCATTTTGAAATTTCCTCCATCTGCATCCATAATGAAAATTTCACTTTCCAAGGATCGATCTTGATTTTCTGAAGTATCTACATCACCCGATAAAATTATTTGTTTCCCGCTTGGCGTGTAATCAGCAGTGCTAAAATTATAAAAGCCATTTGTAAGTAGTCTCGGAACAGCGTCTTTAGATACATTTATTTCAAAAAAGTGATTGAAATTCATTTCTGATGAAATGTTTGATTCACTTTGAAAATTCAATTTATTAAGCACAATTGCTTTTTTATCGGTTGCATTTTTATCCAGATACGCTCTAATTTCGGCTAAATTTCCGTTTGGATTTGGTTTGTCTTTATTGGTTAGTAAATGCTCGTTTTTGTCAAAACCAGGCTTTTCCATCTTCCAAGTGGGAATAGATTTTGAAGGATTCAATATAGAGTCTTGCAGTAAATCGCGTAATGGTATGCTGGATGAAAACAGTATTTTTTTGCCGTCTGGAGACCATTTAGGATTGCTTGCGCCGTATTTATCTTTCGTCAATTGTATAGGCTCACCACCTTCCATAGACAAGATGAATATTTGATTTTTTTCTTCAACAGATCGAGTAAAAGCTATTTGCTTGCCATCAGGACTCCAAGCTGGTTTTGTAGCTCCATCTTTATGAGTGGTTAATTGTACGGGTGTATTATTTTCTAAAATTGTTGTGGTGAAAATTTGTGAACGATATTTGTAATCCAGCTTGTTATTTTCATCATTTTCAATTGTATTTACCGTAAAAGCAGCTCGTTTTCCATCTTTAGATACGGTAATGTTTCCAACTGTTTTAATTTTTAACATATCGGTAAGAGTCACATCCTCACTTTTATTTTGAGCGATAGCAGCATGCAATTGTAATAAAAACAATATCGTAATTGACAATTTTTTCATAGTTTGATTTTTTATTTTATTGTTATGGAGTAAAATTGAAAACAAAACATTTTAATGAATTGGTTTGTTTCTTAAATGGATTTTGTAATAATAAATATAAAATAAATTCTGTTAACTCTACCATTTTATAAGAATCAATATTATAGTTTAAAATTTAGCTGCATTGATACAGCAACTTTAATTTTAAAAATAGTGTTTGGCTATGTGTGTTGCCTGATAGTTTACTTGAAAAAAAAATACTGTAAAATGTACTTTAAAAAAACTAACAAAAATTTAGGACTTAGAAGCAAACTAAAAACACAAATAGGCCGTATATTACAGTATATTAAACGATTGAAAAGTGTGTTGACAAACAATCAAAAACGAATTGTTCAGAATCTCATTTAAATCATCGAATGAGAAATCAGTAAAAAGAATAGTATGAAATTCACAGTTTGTATCTTAGTTTTAATGGTGATTATGGGTTGTAACTCTAAAACTGAAAAGTTGTCACTTGCGCCACAAAAAGGAAAAGCAATTGCAGTTTTTGCCTCTGGTTGTTTTTGGTGTAGCGAACACGTTTTTGAAGCAATAGTAGGAGTGGAGGAAGTAATTTCAGGTTATTCAGGTGGTACTGTTAAAAATCCGTACTATGAATATGTAAGTTCAAATAGAACCGGGCATGCAGAATCAGTAGCTGTTTTTTATGATCCAAAAGTAGTTTCATACAAAGAATTAGTGGCTATTTTTTTTGCTTCTCACGATCCCACAACACCGGATCAGCAAGGACCTGACCGCGGATCTTCGTACCGATCAATTGCTTTCTATTCTAATGCATTAGAGAAAAAAATAATTGAGGATAAAATCGAGGAGCTTACTGCTAATAGTGTTTTTGATGCTCCAATAGTAACGGAAATAAAACCAACTGCAGATTTTTATCAAGCGGAAGCCTACCATCAGGATTATGTAGTTAACAATCCCAACGAGCCATACGTACAAGGGGTTTCAATGCCACGATACAATTCTTTTATAGCATCATACAAAGGAAAATTAAAACCTAATCATTAAATTATGAAACGATTCCAATATTTTTTTGCACTTCCGCTAGTGATTTTTAGTTTCATGGCGTGCATACAGGCAAATGAAAAAGAGAGAACATCAAGTGTTGTTAGCGAAACTAACCAAAAAAATCCGTTACTGTCATTGACTGATATTTCTTTGAAAAAGGTTGTTAAAACAAATGCATCTTGGAGAAAAATTTTAACAACAGAACAGTATTTCATCTTACGCGAGAAAGGTACCGAACGTCCTTTTCAAAACAAATACAATGACAACCACAAAAAAGGACATTATTTTTGTGCAGGATGTAAATTGCCACTGTTTTCATCCAAAACAAAATTTAATTCAGGAACGGGATGGCCAAGTTTTTATGCACCAATAAATAGTAATAGAATAAAAGAGGTTGCTGACAAAAGTTTGGGAATGGTTCGGGGCGAAATAGTATGTGCACGCTGCGATGGTCATTTGGGACATCTTTTTGATGATGGTCCCAATCCTACTGGACTTAGATATTGTATGAACTCTGCATCGTTGTTATTTCAGGAATCAAAGTAAAAGTTAGTTAATTGTTTGTTTCAAAGAAAGGGCGTTCGTTTTAAATAAAACGGACGCCCTTTTGAATTTTATGAATTCATGTGATACACTGTATGTTAAATCTAATGGTAGTAATTTCATTGAAAAATTGATTTCAGTTGCAACAAAAGACCTATTGAGACTAGCATTATCTTTCAAAAAAATCAAACTATAAACCAATAATTGAAGATTAAATCTGAATTAATTTTCATACTTTTGAACCTCACAATTAAATAAAAAACATGGCTTCAATAACATTAGGAGGAAATCCAATACACACCTCAGGTGAATTACCAAAAGTAGGTACTAAATTAGCTGATTTTAAATTAGTTAAAAATGACCTTTCCATTGCTTCGGCAAGTGATTTTTTAGGCAAAAAACTGGTTTTAAATATTTTCCCTAGCGTAGATACAGGAACATGTGCAGCATCTGTTCGTAAATTTAACGAAAGTGCTAGTGCTTTAGAAAACACGATCGTTCTTTGTATTTCTAGAGATTTGCCTTTTGCTCAAAGTCGTTTTTGTGGAGCCGAAGGTCTTGAAAACGTGATGAACTTATCAGATTTTCCTGAAGGAAGTTTTGGTAAAACAAATGGTTTAGAAATTACAGATGGGCCATTGGCTGGATTGCATTCCAGAGTAGTTATTGTTGTTGACGAAAATGGAACTATTACACATACAGAGCAAGTTACTGAAATTGCAGATGAACCCAATTACGAAGCTGCTTTAGCGGTACTTTAATCGTATTTAATGGAATTTCAAAAAGACAATACTTTTTTCTACGGAAGATTAAAAAGCTTCAGATATGCGATTGCAGGAGCTTTAAAACTGATTACTACTGAACACAGTATAATGGTACAATGTTCTCTTGGAATAGTTGTCACTATCGCAGGTTTTTATTTTGATATTTCCAAAACGGATTGGCTTTTTCAAATACTGGCTATTGGGTTGGTTTTAAGTGTGGAAGGCCTAAACACTGCCGTTGAAAAAATGGCTGATTTTATACATCCCGATTTTCATGAAAGAATTGGCTTTATAAAAGACATTGCTGCTGGAGCGGTATTTTTTGCCGCTTTAACAGCATTTGCTATCGGTTTAATCATTTATCTCCCATTATTTCTTTAGAAATTATCCAATTCAAGAATGGCAAAAATAAAAAAAGCAACAGCTTCAGACAAAGCGAGCGGCACAAAAACAGAGTCAGTTCATCCATTAAAAATTACTAAACAACATAAAATTGTTTTTGGAGCACTATTAGTATTGTTTTCGATAGCGCTATTAGTGGCGTTTATTTCTTTTTTTATTTATGGACAACAAGATCAAAGTGCTGTTAATGAACTGCAAAATAGAGATGAAATCGTTCAGAATTGGCTGGGTAAATTTGGCGCTTTCTTAGCTCACATTCTTATTTATAAAGGATTTGGGGTAGCAGCTTTTATAATAGTGCGCTTGTTTTTTTTAACAGGCCTTTATTTAATACTCGGAATTCCTACTAGAAAATTAAAAAATATCTGGTTTTGGGATTTATTCGTGATTATTATTTTATCCGTTTTATTTGGATTTTTTGCTACCTCCTTACCTGAACTAGGCGGAACTATTGGTTATGAATTGAATTTATTACTACAAGATTATATTGGGAAGACAGGTACATTATTGATTTTGATATTTGGGTTAATCATTTATATTATTTTCAAAATCAAACTCTCACCAGAGCGTATTCAGTCGTTTTTTGATACTACCAAAAAAGAAACACAAGGTCCCCCAATTTCTAATCCAATTAATAATAGCAATAGCGGTTATAATTTAGAAGAATTTGCCGTTGCTGTTGATGATGTAGACGAGATTCATTTAAAAACCAATGGCTCACAATTTGAAATTAACAAAGAGGCATTAAAACCTACTATTAGTAATTCATCGGATATTAATAGAGATCCTGTTGTAAAGCCGCTTGCCATGCAAGTTACACCAGTTGTAAATCCAGAAATTAGTGTAGCTAGTAATGAGTCGTTTGTTATAGAAACTGCTCCAGAAGAAGATATTATTGAGGAAAATTTAGCTTCACGATTAGTGGCTGATTTTGGATTGTTTGACCCGACTTTGGATTTATCTAATTTTAAATTTCCGACTTTAGATTTATTAAAAGAATATTCTACTGGTGGAATTACAATCAACCAAGAAGAGTTAGAAGAGAATAAAAACCGAATTGTAGATACACTGCGCAATTACAAAATAGAAATTGCACAAATTAAAGCGACCGTTGGTCCATCGGTTACATTATATGAAATTGTACCAGAAGCAGGAATTCGTATTTCGAAAATTAAGAGTTTAGAGGATGATATTGCTTTATCGCTCTCGGCATTAGGAATTCGAATTATTGCGCCTATTCCAGGAAAAGGAACTATTGGAATCGAAGTTCCTAATAAAAATCCAACGATGGTTTCTATGAAAAGTGTTATTGGCTCAGCTAAATTTCAAGAGGCTGAAATGGAATTGCCAATCGCTCTTGGAAAAACAATTTCGAACGAAACGTTTGTAGTTGATTTAGCCAAGATGCCGCACTTATTGATGGCAGGAGCTACAGGTCAAGGAAAGTCTGTAGGTTTGAATGCGGTTTTAACATCACTTTTGTACAAAAAACATCCAGCTGAGGTGAAGTTTGTTTTGGTCGATCCTAAAAAAGTAGAGCTTACACTTTTTAATAAAATAGAAAGACATTATTTAGCCAAACTTCCAGATATGGATGACGCAATCATCACTGATAATGCTAAAGTGGTCAATACATTGAATTCCCTTTGTGTAGAAATGGACAATAGGTATTCATTATTGAAAGATGCGATGGTGCGTAACATCAAAGAATACAATGATAAATTTAAAGCTCGAAAATTAAATCCTGAAAACGGACACCGATTTTTACCTTACATCGTTCTTGTAGTAGATGAGTTTGCCGATTTGATTATGACTGCTGGTAAAGAAGTAGAAGTTCCTATTGCACGATTGGCACAATTGGCACGAGCCATTGGAATTCACTTAATTATCGCAACACAAAGACCATCCGTAAATGTAATAACAGGTTTAATAAAAGCCAATTTCCCAGCTAGAATAGCTTTTAGAGTAACCTCAAAAATTGATTCCAGAACGATTCTGGATACTCAAGGTGCCGATCAATTGATAGGAAGAGGGGATATGCTTTACACCAATGGTAATGATGTTGTTCGAGTACAATGTGCCTTTATTGACACACCCGAAGTAGAAAAAATAACTGATTTTATAGGTTCTCAAAAAGCATATGCAACGGCTTATTTACTTCCTGAGTTTGTTGGTGAGGAAAGTGGCATTAATCTTGATATGGATATTTCTGACAGAGACACATTGTTTAGAGAAGCAGCTGAAATCATTGTAAATGCACAGCAAGGTTCTGCTTCGTTGTTACAACGTAAACTAAAATTAGGCTACAACAGAGCAGGCCGATTGATTGATCAACTCGAAGCTGCAGGAATTGTGGGCCCTTTTGAAGGAAGTAAAGCACGAAGTGTAAATATTCTAGACATGAGTTCTCTTGATCAATTTTTCAACAATGAACAAAACAATTAATACCATGAAATCAAAAATTCAAGAATTAAAAAAAAATAATACCGAAAGTATGGGCAAAAAATTTCTTTTAATTGCAGCATTATTATTTTTTAGTTTCTCAATTCAAGCACAAGATAAAAAAGCAAAAGAACTTTTAGATCAAGTTACTGCTAAAGTTAAAAGTTATAGTACAATTGTAATTGATTTCAAGTATTCGCTGAATAATGCAAAAGAAAATATCAATCAGGATAGTAAAGGAAATGTAACCATGAAAGGCAATCAATATGTATTGAATTTCATGGGAGTAACTAAAATTTTTGACGGTAAAAAAACATTCACTATTGTTCCAGAAGATGAGGAAATTACGATATCTAAGGTCAATGAAAAAGATGATAGTGCCATTACTCCGTCAAAAATGTTAACTTTTTTTAATACGGGTTACAAATACAATATGGATATTTTACAAAACGTAAAAGGCCGCAAAATTCAGTATATTAAATTGGTACCTACGAGTTCTAGAGATCAACGCAAAGAGGTACTATTGGGAATTGATATTCAAACAAAACACATCTATAACCTAATTGAAGTAGGTAAAAAAGGTACAAAAACAACATTAACGGTTAATTCTTTCAAAACCAACCAACCTTTGTCAAAAAATCAATTTACATTTGCGGAAAGTAAATATCCAAATTACTACATCAACAAATTAGATTAATTTATTAGGTGAAAATTCTTGACAAATACTTATTAAAAACATTCCTGACTACATTTGCTACGGTATTTGTAATCCTGTTTTTCATTTTCATACTTCAAACGGTCTGGTTATTTATATCAGAATTGGCTGGCAAAGATTTAGACTTAGTGATGATTATTAAATTCTTGGCCTTTTCTATGCCTAGAATTGTACCACTAGTATTGCCGCTTTCTATACTATTGGCCTCCATAATGACTTTTGGAAATTTAGCCGAAAATTATGAATTTGCAGCTATGAAATCTTCCGGAATTTCTTTGCAAAGAGCCATGAGAAGTTTGACAGTATTCATCGTTTTATTAAGTATTGTAGCCTTCTTTTTTTCGAATAATGTTATTCCCTATGCGGAGTATAAATTTATCAATTTCAGAAAAAACATTGCACAAGTCAAACCCGCATTGGCTATAGCCGAAGGTCAGTTTAACGATGTGGGCTTTTATAATATTAAGGTAAATAAAAAATCCGGTGAACAAGGAAATATCCTAACTGGTGTGACAATTCATAAAAAATCTAAGATTGGAGACGGAAGTAAAACCGTAATAAAGGCGAAAGATGGAGAACTAATTAGTAGTGAAGAATCGAGTATTTTGCAATTAGTGCTAAATGATGGGTACTATTATGAAGATATTGTTCCAAAAAAATACGAAGATCGTAGCAAATTACCTTTCGCTAAAAGTTCCTTTAAAAAACAAATCATTAATATTGATCTATCTGAATTAAATAAGACCGATATCACAGATGAAAGTGTTGCGAATACGAACACCATGCTTACTGTAAATGAATTGAATTATACCTTAGATTCATTAAATAAGAATATGAAAACGGATATTATTTCGTTTTCGGAAAATAGTAACTCCCGAATAGCAATTCCAATAAATAAAAAAATAGCTAACGGAAAAAAAAGAAAACCACTTCCTAAAGATATCCTGTCTTTGTATACATTAAAACAACAATCAGATATCTTGAAAATAGCAGTGAGTAATCAAACAAGCATAGCGTACGCTATAGAATCCACCAAATCAGAATTAGACAATAAACAAAAGAATATCAATAAACATTTATTGGCATTTTACGATAAATTCGTTATTGTATATGCTTGTTTTCTAATGTTTTTCATTGGAGCGCCGCTAGGAGCAATTATTAGAAAAGGAGGCTTAGGACTTCCTATAGTTTTTGCTATTTTAATTTTTATCACCTTTCACTTTATCAATACTTTTGGAAAAAGATTAGCACAGGAAAATGGAATGACACCTTTTATGGGTTCTTGGTTGTCCTCATTTATACTAACACCATTAGCTGTTTTATTAACCTATAGGGCTACAAATGATATTGGATTAATCAACATGGATGTCATTTTGGCGCCATTCCAAAAAGTAATAAAAAAAATATTCCCGTCACAAAATTAACAATACAAATGATTACAAACAACATACAACTCAACACTATTGAAGAGGCTATTGAAGATATTCGTCAAGGAAAAATAATAATAGTTGTTGACGATGAGGATCGTGAAAATGAAGGAGATTTTTTGGCTGCTGCTGAAAAAGTGACACCAGAAATGATCAATTTCATGGCTACACACGGTCGAGGATTAATTTGTGCTCCACTAACAGAAAGCCGATGCAAAGAATTAGGATTGCATGTTATGGTGAGTAACAACACCGACCCGATGGAAACTGCATTTACGGTTTCGGTAGATTTAAGAGGTAACGGTGTGACTACAGGAATATCAGCCGGAGATAGAGCAAAAACGATTTTATCTTTGGTTGATTCTAAAACTAAACCACATGATTTAGCACGTCCTGGACACATATTCCCGCTTATAGCCAAACAAGGTGGCGTATTAAGAAGAACAGGACATACCGAAGCTGCTATAGATTTTGCAAGATTAGCCGGTTTTAAATCAGCCGGTGTGATTGTTGAAATTATGAACGAAGATGGTTCTATGGCACGTTTACCGCAATTAGTGGAAGTGGCTAAAAAATTCGATTTAAAATTAGTTTCCATCGAAGCCTTAGTGGCCTATAGAATGCAACACGACAGTTTGATTGTTAAAAAAGAAGATTTTGATATTGAGACTCGTTTTGGCACATTTCGACTAAGAGCATACCAACAGACGACCAATAAACAAATTCATATTGCTTTGACAAAAGGCACTTGGAATTTGGGTGAATCTATTTTAACTAGAATCAATTCTTCGCAAGTAAACAATGATTTATTAGGTACATTGACCAACAATGTAGATCAACAATTGGATGATATGTTCCGAGTAATTAATGATGAAGGAAAAGGCGCTGTGATTTTTATCAATCAAGACATGCAATCAATAAATTTATTGAATCGAATAGCTGAACTCAAATTATTACAAAGCGAAGGAGTTATGAAGGCACCAAAAATTATCATCGATAGTAAAGATTTTGGTATTGGAGCACAAATATTGCATGATATTGATATTTCAAAAATTAGATTAGTATCCAATACTGAAGGTACTAAACGGGTAGGGATGATTGGATATGGGTTAGAAATAACGGAATACGTAAAGTATTAGTCTATCTTTATTAGCTTTTTTAAAAAATAAGTTGTCTCTAAAGTAAAGAAAATGAAACCTTTAAAAATGAGTCTAATAAATTGATGTTTTTTTTCTAAAAATAGATTTGTATAACCAAAAAAGGTTCTTATATTTGCACTCGCAATCAGATAATGAAAGCGACATACTGGAGAAATGGCAGAGCGGTCGAATGCGGCAGTCTTGAAAACTGTTGACTGTAACAGGTCCGGGGGTTCGAATCCCTCTTTCTCCGCTGGTTATTTCAAAAAACCAACTAAAACCCTTTAAATCGTATGATTTAGAGGGTTTTTCATTTTAAGGCCTATCCAAATTATTCATGGTTTCTCATACTAAAAGGGGCACATCGAGGGGCACATTGTAAAATGAAATGTATTGTGCCCCTACCTTTGGAAACCCCGATAAAATAAGGAGTTCACTATATGAACATCTTGTTTTGTGTTGATGGAATTTTTAAATTTCTATTAACTTAAAGGTTACCACATCATGGATGCACCAATTTCAATTCTTTTTTATGTAAAAAGAGCAAAAGTCAACGCCCAAGGGCTAGTCCCAATTTTTCAAAGAATTACTATCAATCGACAACGATTAGACAACAGTACTGGTAAGTTTGTTGATCCCGAAAAATGGCATTCTGAAATGTCAAAAATGAGAGGAACTTCGGAAGAAGCTCGTTCAATCAATGGACATCTTGACCATTTAAAATCTAAGATTTTAAATATTGAGAAAATTTTAATCAAAAAAGACATTCCAGTAAACTTTGAAACTTTTAAAAATGAGTTACTCGGAATTAAAGAACGGGAGCGAATGTTAATTCCAATTTTCGAGGAGCACAACCGAAAAATAGAAGAGCTTTTGGGTCTCGAATATGCCCCTGGAACGCTAGAGCGATATAAAACCTCACTCAAACACACCAAAGACTTTCTTCACTGGAAATACAGTCTTTCTGATATTAATATAGAGAAGATTGACCATGCCTTTATCATGGAGTATGAATTTTATCTGCGTAGTGTTCGCAAGTGCAACAATAACACGGCAGTTAAATACGTCAAAAACTTCCACAAAATCATCAATCAATGCCTTGCAAATGACTGGCTAATCAAAAATCCATTTGCGAATTACAAAGCCAAAGTAAAAGAAGTCATAAGAGAGTTTTTAAACGAAGACGAAATAGAAAGTATGATAAATAAAGAATTTGTTTCGGAACGATTGGAATTGGTCCGCGATATATTTATTTTCAGCTGCTTTACCGGATTAGCTTACGTCGATGTACAGCAATTAAACAAAAACCACATTAGCTTGGGTATAGATGGAGATAAATGGATTTTTAAAAACCGACAAAAAACGGATACCCCTTCCAAAATTCCATTATTACCAATGGCAATGGAAATCGTCGATAAATACAAAAATCATCCAACCTGTGTAAATGAAAACCGTCTTTTACCTATTCTGAGTAATCAAAAAATGAACGCCTATCTAAAAGAAATTGCTGATGTATGCGGCATCAATAAAGAACTTACCTTTCACATCGCCCGCCATACTTTTGCGACAACTGTAACACTTTCCAATGGTGTGCCAATTGAAACCGTAAGTAAAATGCTCGGACATACCAATTTAAAAACTACTCAACATTATGCTAAGATTTTAGATAAAAAAATCAGCAATGATATGATGATCCTCAAGGATAAATTCAAAAACGCGCATCAAATGAAGCTCGACAAGACCAATTAAATCAAGACATTAATAAAAATTTGGCAATTCATTATAAAACAATTAACTTTTACGTACGATTTAACTCTGTAATAATAGCATACTTTAGTTTGATATTTTGTAAACTAAAACTCATATATGAAGATATATTGCGATGCTTTCTTTTGTGAATTTGAATTTGAAGTTGAAAAAATTAAAAAGGAAACCACCGATCCTATGAGTCAGGCAAAACAAGCGATTCAGTATATAGAAATAAAACTTAAAGAACTTTTCATATGATGAAAAAGCAAAACAACAGCGAGAAAAACTCGAGCGTATGATAAAAGAGATCAAATCAGAGAAATAAAACTTATAAACGCTTCCGTTCAACACAGGCTTCATTGTTGGCTTTTCAAGCCCAACGAAACCCTTGCTGTTGTAGGCAGTGCTTTATTTTGATACTTTAGACTTCTTAATGTTAAAAGTTTTCTGTTTTATCCATTGAATTGAAATAGCAACAGTTTCTGTAATATCGCCGGAAGAAGTATTGTGTCCTAATTTAGAAAACAAAGTATATTCGAAAGGTTTACCTTGAGCTTTAAATGTATTTAATTGCTCTATACACAACTTTACTGGAATCTGTATATCTTTCTCACCAAAAAGCCAAAGTCCTGGAATTGAAAGAGTATTCAGAGAAATTTTCGGGTCAGTCGCAACGAATTGATACCTGTCTGGATCATTTTTAGTATTTTCACGAGCATCTGATTCTGTATGATTTTCCCAAAAATTATTGCTGCCGTTAGTATAAAACTGAAATCGAAGTTGTTCTAGAGTTGTAATTGTAGGGCAACTAAATAAAACCATAAATTCGATTTGTGGATTTTTGTTTGCAGCAATTGGGATTATCCATCCTGCTTGACTGAAACCAACTAATCCAATTGGTGTTTTTTTATCTTTCAAATAGGTTCGAAATGTGTTTACAGCTGCACTTGCATCGTGAGATAATAAATTAAGATTAGTAGTGTCAATATTATTAGTACCAACAGATGGCCCTACATATACACCGCCCGATTCCCAAACTCCACGTTTATCATATGTCAATACAGCAACACCTTCTTTGGCAAGACGTATTGCGAAGTCCATTTCTCTTTTTACAGGATCAGACCCGTGAACAATTACAACTGCTGCAACTGTTTTTTTAGGTGTTAAAATTGAGCCTGCAAGAGTGACGCCCTGACTTTCAAACTTTACATCTTGAATGGTAAAGTCAGCCGATTGAGAAAATACCATTTCTGGTAAAGTTATTAATAGTAACCAAAGAAATAAGTTAGAAGAAAAGTTTATGTTCATTTTAGTTTAATATAAAAATTACGTTAGATTCTCCAGTCTGCGTTAGTATTGCCTATTACGTCAGTTCTTCTAAAAACCTCCAGACTGACTTTATTTTGTTATTCATAAAGTAAATATACAGGATTAAATTGCAATTATTCCTCTTGTTTAAACACCTCCGGTTCCTTTCTACACAGGTTTCATTGTTTGAGCTAAGCACACAATGATCCTTAGCTGCTGGAGGCAATTACATTGATAAAATAAAATCATTTATATTGATTTCTAGTTTCCCATTTGTAAAATGCGATGTTGCCCATGCGACCTCAGTATTTTTCTGATCTTCAAAATAATAGAAAATAAAAACTTTCTCTGCTGTATGAAATATTTCATCACAAATTTTATTCGCTAACCATTCGATTTCTGATTTTCCAATTATTGATTCAAGCATTATCGTAATAACACCTTTTGAATTAAGTTTATAAAAATTTTTTTGCTTTATTTCAAAAGAAATAGCTTTATCTTTAGTAACGGAAGCAGGAATATTTTTTAA
>NZ_JBWJVK010000026.1:0-54408 GCF_056428945.1 Flavobacterium sp. GNP010
GCTATTGCCATAACTTCCTATCAGGGAGGACATAACGAATATTTTAAGTACATGTATGACTTGCTTCAAGAAAAAGGAGCGGGCCAAATCAAGATTTTTGGCGGTGGAGGTGGCGTAATTTTGCCATCAGAAATAGCCGAATTACAAGCGTACGGAATTACCAGAATTTATGCTCCAGATGACGGACGTGCCATGGGATTGCAAGGTATGATTAATGACTTGGTACAACAATCAGATTTTCCTACTGGAGATAAATTAACAAATGAGTTGGACCAATTAGAGTTGAAAAATCCAACGGCTCTCGCCAGAATCATATCAGCAGCTGAAAATTTTCCGGATGTTGCGGCAAAAACTTTGGAGGCTATCCAAAAAAAGAATAAAAACAGCACAATTCCAGTATTGGGAATTACGGGAACTGGTGGCTCAGGAAAATCATCTCTTGTAGATGAATTGGTACGTCGTTTTTTAATTGATTTCCCAGAAAAAACCATCGGATTAATATCTGTAGATCCATCCAAACGTAAAACAGGTGGTGCATTATTAGGTGATAGAATCCGAATGAATGCCATCAATAATCCTCGCGTTTACATGCGTTCGTTAGCAACACGTCAATCCAATCTTGCTTTGTCTAAATATGTTGCCGATGCAATCCAAGTGATTAAAGCAGCAAATTATGATATCATCATCTTGGAGACTTCTGGAATTGGGCAATCCGATACGGAGATTATGGACCATTCGGATGTTTCTTTATACGTAATGACACCTGAATTTGGTGCTGCAACCCAATTAGAAAAAATCGACATGCTTGATTTTGCTGACTTGGTAGCAATAAACAAATTCGACAAACGCGGTTCTCTAGATGCTTTGAGAGATGTAAAAAAACAATACCAACGCAATCATAATTTGTGGGATGTGAATTTGGATACACTTCCGGTTTTTGGGACCATTGCTTCTCAGTTTAATGATCCTGGAATGAATACGCTGTACAAAGCGATTATGGATAAAGTCCATGAAAAAACGAATTCTGATTTGAAATCAACGTTCCAAATCACGCGCGAAATGAGCGAGAAAATTTTCGTTATTCCGCCACACAGAACACGTTATTTATCTGAAATTGCTGAGAGCAACAGAAAATACGACGTTTCAGCAGTTAGCCAAGAACAAGTGGCGCAAAAATTATATGGAATTTTCAAAACGTTGGAAACGGTTTCTGGTAAAGTTCCCGAAATTAACAAAGCAGGAATAAATGAGGATTCGGTTTTACCAACTGCTTTAGAAATAGAAAAATCGGGCGCAGCCGAAGATAAAATATTCTTAAACCTACTACTCAACCAGTTTGAAAAAGTAAAAATGGATTTGGATCCCTACAATTGGGAAATCATTTTGACTTGGAACGAAAAAGTAAATAAGTACAAAAATCCAATGTACACTTTTAAAGTTCGTGATCGAGAAATAAAAATGGCGACACACACCGAGTCACTTTCGCATTCGCAAATTCCGAAAATTGCGTTGCCAAAGTACAAAGCTTGGGGTGATATTTTACGTTGGTGTTTGCAGGAAAATGTTCCAGGAGAATTTCCGTTTACTGCCGGTTTATATCCGTTCAAGCGTGAAGGAGAAGATCCTTCTCGAATGTTTGCCGGAGAAGGCGGACCGGAAAGAACCAACAAACGCTTTCATTATGTGAGTGCAGGATTGCCAGCAAAACGTTTGTCAACTGCTTTTGATAGCGTGACTTTATACGGAAACGATCCACATGTACGTCCTGATATTTATGGAAAAATCGGGAATGCAGGAGTTTCAATTTGTTGTTTGGATGATGCTAAAAAATTATATTCTGGTTTCGATTTGGTGCATGCCATGACTTCAGTGAGTATGACTATTAACGGTCCAGCGCCAATGTTGCTTGGGTTTTTCATGAATGCTGCCATTGATCAACAATGTGAGTTGTACATAGCTAATAATGAGCTAGAAGCAGATGTCGCCGAAAAAATCAAACAAATTTATATCGAAAAGGGAATAGACAGACCGCACTATCAAGGCGATTTACCAGCGGGAAACAATGGTTTAGGTCTAATGCTTTTAGGTGTAACTGGAGATCAAGTTTTGCCAGCAGATGTATACAATGACATCAAGACAAGAACTTTATCACAAGTACGTGGAACCGTTCAAGCTGATATTTTAAAGGAAGATCAGGCGCAAAATACTTGTATTTTCTCTACTGAATTTGCCCTACGATTAATGGGTGATGTACAGGAATATTTCATAACTAAAAATGTTAGAAATTTTTATTCGGTTTCTATCTCAGGATACCATATTGCCGAAGCAGGAGCAAATCCTATTACGCAATTGGCATTTACACTTTCAAATGGTTTTACGTATGTGGAATATTATTTGAGTCGTGGTATGAACATCAATGATTTTGGACCAAATTTATCGTTCTTCTTTTCGAATGGTGTTGATCCAGAATATGCAGTAATTGGACGTGTAGCGCGTAAAATTTGGGCGAAAGCCATGAAAAATAAGTACGGTGCTAACGAACGTGCTCAAATGTTGAAATACCATATTCAGACATCAGGTCGTTCACTTCACGCACAAGAAATTGATTTCAATGACATTCGTACGACTTTGCAGGCGTTGTATGCGATTTATGACAACTGTAATTCGTTGCATACTAATGCATATGACGAAGCAATTACGACTCCTACTGAAGAAAGTGTGCGTCGTGCAATGGCGATTCAATTGATTATTAATAAAGAATTAGGTTTGGCCAAAAATGAAAACCCAATTCAAGGTGCTTTTATCATTGAAGAATTAACTGATTTGGTAGAAGCAGCCGTTTTACTAGAATTTGACAGAATTACAGAGCGTGGTGGTGTTTTAGGCGCTATGGAAACAATGTACCAAAGAAGTAAAATTCAGGAAGAAAGTTTGTATTATGAAACACTGAAACATACCGGTGAATTTCCAATTATTGGTGTAAATACATTCTTAAGTTCCAAAGGTTCACCAACAGTAATTCCAGCAGAAGTAATTCGTGCTACCGAGGAAGAAAAACAATACCAAATAGATATGTTGAATAATTTGCATCAATCTAATCAGGATAAAGTGAATCAACAACTAAATGCGATACAAGAAGCAGCGATTAAGAACGAAAACTTATTCGAACACTTGATGGAAGCTACAAAAGTGTGCTCTTTGGGACAAATTACATCTGCTTTATTTGAAGTAGGCGGACAGTATCGAAGAAATATGTAAGCTGAGAGCCATTTTCTTTGAAAAAGAAAACGTGTGAATCGCTTATCCGGCTTTTGCGCTGGATCTTATGAATTTAAAAAACCTTTCAGCAATGAAAGGTTTTTTTATGGTTTGTTCAAAATATTGGTTTCGCTTATTTTATAATTTTTTAAGTTGGAAATAACCAATATGTAAAGGGTTTTCTTTTAGTGGAACTTCTGATTTGGTAATTTTTAAAGTATATAACGCTTTAAATTCCTCAGGTAGTATATCGACAACTTTATAGCTATCGTCTATATCGATTCCGTATTTCTCGTCAAGGTGCGATTCGGCTCCTTTAAAACCGCAATGTTTGTAAAAAGCAGTTGCTTTAGATTTTTTAGTTGCCAAGGCAAGTTTATTGGCTACAGCCAGCATTTTATAATGGTATTCTTCAAATTCATTTTCTTTATAGCCACCTAAATTGATAAAAAACAATTGTGCTAATGAAGGAGTTGTTGGCGTATTTTTAGAAACAACTTCAATAGTAAAGTCTTCCACAACAGATACTTCGCGCCAAGCATCAATATGAAGCTTTCCTTTGGCTTCAGGCCAAAAATTTTTAATCTGTGGGATTAAATCTTTTAAGGAACTCCCAATTCCGAAAAAAATATCATGTTGCTCCGTAAGCCGTCCTGCCGGTGTGCAGCCTAGCATTAGCATGTATAATTTAAGTTCTTTTTCCATTTATCAAAAGTACATTATTTTTTAAAATAAATTTTGGCACAATTAATGGATACCATTTTTCAATATAAATAAATAACCTTTAACTAATGAAAAAAATTACCTTATTGTTGGTTTTCATCGGGATGATGACACTACAAAGTTGTGAAGTTACAGAAGTAGAAACGGCACCACGAACAGAAGTATTTGAAGTAACAACTTCTTTTAATTCGAACAATAACTATAGTAGCTTGGTTGAATTCAATCCGCCAATCTATTCATCCGATGCAGTTTTAGTCTACCACTTGTATGATACCGTAAATGGTCAAGATATCTGGAAACTAATGCCTCAAACGTATTATTTTAGTGATGGTGGAGAATTAGATTTTAATTTTGATTATACAAGATTTAATGTTAATATCTTTTTATCAGCTAATTTTAGTTTGAATACTGTGCCTTCTAGTTGGACACAAAGTCAAACGTTTAGAATTGTAATAATTCCTTCTAGTTTTGCAACTTCGGTAGATAAAACTAATATTAACGCTGTGTTATCTGCACTGAGCGTTAATAAAACCGAGATTCGAAAAATCGATATGTAACGTTTAGTATTTTACATCAAAAAGGGAAATCTCATGATTTCCCTTTTTTATTTTATTTATTTTTTTAATTTTATAGTACTTCTTTACTGGCTTTCCTAAGAGAAACTACAATCCCCGTAATAAGAGATAACGCAATAAAAGCAAGAGAAACCCATTCTGGCATTTCTATAAAGTCATGTAATAGCATTTTTAACCCAACAAAGCTTAAAATAGCGATTAGGCTGTATTCTAAATAACTGAATTTTGCCAGCATGTTAGCCAAAAAGAAATACATAGATCGCAATCCTAAAATGGCAAAAATATTAGAACTAAACACTAAAAAGGGATCATTTGTTATGGCTAATATTGCAGGAACACTGTCAATAGCAAAAACAACATCCATTACTTCAATAACCACAAGTGCAACAAATAATGGTGTTGCAGCAGTAATATGTCGTCTTTTTACAAAAAAATGCTCCTCGTCAATGTGATTGGAGATCGGGATTATTTTTTTAAGACTTCTATATACAAAAGACTTTTTAGGTTGAAATTGTTCATCATCGCCACTGAACAGCATTTTCATCGCAGTATACACTAGGAAAGCACCAAAGATATACGTGGTCCATGAAAATTTATTGATAAGTAGCACTCCAAAAAAGATCATTAATCCTCTAAAAACGATCGCCCCTAAAATGCCCCAAAATAAAACACGATGTTGGTATTTTTGTGGAATTTTAAAAGCTGAGAATATAATCGCTATAACAAATATGTTGTCTATGCTCAGCGATAATTCGATCAAATAACCTGTAATAAATTTAATAGATGCTGTGCTAGGCTTCAATAAATCGGGATTAGCAATATAATTTGTCCCATAAAGCCAATAGATCACGCCAGAGAACATAAAGGATAAAGCGACCCATATTGCAGTCCATTTTCCCGCTTCTTTAGAACTGATAATGTGAGGTGTTTTGTTAAAAACTCCTAGGTCAAGCGCTAGAAAAAGTATTACAGCAGCTAAAAAACAAATCCAGACAATCATATACAAATTATTTTAAGTAGTACAAAGATACTTTTTGGTTGGCCAAAATCGAAAGATATTCTAAGATAATAGTTTTTTTTGCAAAGATACAGACAAAATAAAAGTGCCAACTTTTATGAAGGCACTTTATGAAATACGAAATTAAGTTTTAGTAGTAGAAGGTTACACCAAAGCAGAATTTACCGTTTTTATAATTCGGGCAGCAATTTTATAAGGATCACCATTTGATGCAGGTCTTCTATCTTCTAGCCATCCTTTCCATCCTTTTTGAACAGTCATTAATGGAATACGAATAGAGCAACCTCTATCAGAAACGCCATAAGAGAAGTCATGGATAGAAGCAGTTTCGTGTTTTCCGGTTAAACGAAGATCGTTATAAGCGCCATAAACAGCAATATGTTCTGCAGTTACAGGTCTAAATGCTTCACATATTTTTTCATACACTTCTTGAGAACCACAAGTTCTTAAAACTTCATTCGAGAAATTAGCATGCATTCCTGACCCATTCCAATCGGTATCGCCTAATGGTTTTGGGTGGTACTCAATATAATATCCATATTTTTCGGTTAATCGATCTAATAAATAGCGCGCTACCCAAATTTCATCTCCTGCTTTTTTTGCTCCTTGTGCAAACAATTGAAATTCCCATTGGCCACAAGCAACTTCTTGATTAATTCCCTCAAAGTTAATCCCAGCTGCAATACATAAGTCGGCATGCTCTTCTACTAATGCTCTTCCGTGTGTGTTTTTTCCGCCAACAGAGCAGTAGTACATACCTTGTGGAGCAGGATAACCTCCAATAGGAAATCCTAATGGCAACAATGTTTTAGTATCCATAATGAAATACTCTTGTTCAAATCCAAACCAGAAATCGCCATCATCATCAATAGTAGCTCTGCCGTTTGAAGAATGTGGTGTGCCATCAGCATGCATCACTTCTGTCATTACTAAGTAGCCATTGATGCGAGTAGGATCAGGATAGATAGCTACGGGTACCAATAAACAATCAGAGGAACCGCCTTCGGCCTGTTTTGTAGATGATCCATCAAAAGACCAATTTCCAATTTCTTCAAGTGTTCCCTTAAAGTTTTCGTGCTCCTCAACTTTAGTTTTGCTTCTCAGGTTTTGAGTTGGTTCATAACCATCTAACCAAATGTACTCTAATTTTATTTTTGCCATAACTATGTAAATTAACTGGGTGATTATTTTCTTGCGCAAAAGTAAAACATTTTTTCAATCAATAGAAATTAGGGGGTATTTTTTATTAATTAGTTCATTATTTTTTACATAAGTGTATTTTCAATGGGGGTAAATTTTTTAAATAGATTATTTTGGGTTAAAAAATATAATTTGATAAAGTCAGCCGAATGTTTTTTTGCTTTTTATTGATTATATTTGAACTTTATCCAATACATAACTACTAATTAAAAAATCACGCTATGCCAACATTACGTTTCCAAGCTTTGAGAGAAGCATCAAACAGAAAGCCTGTTCAATTTGAAGAAACCGATAGAAAATCAACCATTTTTGGTTCGAATGTGTTTAACGATAAGGCCATGAAGCAGTATTTAACTTCCGATGCGTTCAAAGGCGTGCAAGGTGCCGTTCAGCATGGAACTAAAATAGATCGAAAATTAGCAGATTATATAGCCATGGGGATGAAAGAGTGGGCGCTAGCAAAAGGAGTGACACATTATACACACTGGTTTCAGCCACTTACAGGTACTACTGCAGAAAAACACGATGCTTTTTTTGAAACGTCTTATGATGGCAGTGATCCAGTAGAAAAATTTGGTGGTGCGCAATTGGTACAACAAGAACCGGATGCCTCTAGCTTTCCTAATGGCGGTATCAGAAATACATTTGAAGCGCGAGGATATACTGCTTGGGATCCTACTTCTCCAGCTTTTATATATGGAACCACTTTATGTATTCCTACCGTTTTCATCTCTTATACTGGCGAAGCATTAGACAATAAAATTCCACTATTACGAGCATTATCTGCTATGGATACTGCTGCGACTGAAGTTTGTAAGTATTTTGACAAAAATGTTAAAAAGGTTACAGCAACTTTAGGTTGGGAACAAGAATATTTTTTGATTGACAAATCACTAGCAGATTCTCGTCCGGATCTTATTATGACTGGAAGAACGCTGCTTGGACATACTTCTGCAAAAGGACAACAACTAGACGATCATTATTTTGGATCGATTCCGACCCGTGCTTTAACCTACATGAGAGATTTAGAGCAAGAATGTATGCTATTAGGTATACCGGTAAAAACGCGTCACAATGAAGTAGCACCCAATCAATTTGAATTGGCTCCTATTTTTGAAGAAACAAATTTGGCTGTAGACCACAACTGCTTGTTGATGGATGTGATGCAAAAAGTAGCTGAACGTCATGATTTGAAAGTTTTATTTCATGAAAAACCTTTCAAGGGTGTAAATGGTTCTGGAAAGCACAACAACTGGTCATTGGCTACAGATACGGGAGTGAATTTGTTGAGCCCAAGTAAAACACCAATGAGCAATTTACAGTTCTTAACGTTTTTTATTAATACCATTAAAGCAGTTAATGATTATGAAGCGCTATTGAGAGGAGCAATTGCAACAGCAAGTAACGATCATAGATTAGGGGCCAATGAAGCTCCACCAGCTATTATTTCAGTATTTATTGGAGAGCAATTGACTAAAGTTTTAGCAGAATTGGAAGGCGTTACTGCTGGAAAATTATCTCCAGAGGAAAAAACCGACTTAAAATTGAACGTTGTGGGTAAAATTCCAGATGTCCTTTTAGACAACACGGATAGAAACAGGACTTCGCCTTTTGCGTTTACAGGAAATAAATTTGAATTTAGAGCTGTGGGTTCTTCTGCAAATTGTTCTAATGCGATGACTACTTTGAATACAATAGTAGCCAAACAATTGAAAGATTTCAAAATTGAAGTGGATGCTTTGATCGAATCCAAAGACATGAAGAAAGATGATGCCATCTTCAATGTGTTGCGTGAGTACATCAAAGTTTCTAAAAATATACTTTTCGAAGGCGATGGTTACAGCGAAGCTTGGGAAGTAGAAGCAGCAAAACGAGGATTGAGTAATTTTAAAACAACGCCCGAAGCCCTAAAAGCGAGAGCTTCTAAACAAGCCTTGGATTTATTTTCTGAAATGGGGATCATGAATCACATCGAAGTTGAGGCTCGTTACGAAATCGAATTGGAGGAATACACCAAGAAAATTCAAATTGAAGGTCGAGTTTTAGGAGATATTTCAAAAAATCACGTAATCCCAACAGCTATTCGTTACCAAAATACTTTAATAGAAAACGTAAAAGGTTTAAAAGATATTTTTGGAGCTGAATTTGAATCGATCGCTAAGGAGCAAATTATTTTAATTAGAGAAATTTCAGGACATATAGAAGGAATCAATTCTAAAGTAGAAGCAATGACGGATGAAAGAAGGAAAGCCAATACCTTGACCGATGCGCAAGAAATGGCTGAGGCGTACTGCAATACTGTAAAACCATATTTTGAAATCATCAGAAACCATTGCGATAAATTAGAATTATTAGTCGATAACGAGCTTTGGACACTAACTAAATACAGAGAATTATTGTTTACAAAGTAAAATGTTTTCAAATTATAGAGTCAAAGCCTTTCTGTAAAGAGAGGCTTTTTTCATTTTTATTCGCTTTAGAAATAGTATTTATGTTAGAGAAAAGTTGAATGATTTTAATTTGTATTAAGAAATGTTTAAGCATGTATTAATAAATATCTATTGTATTTTATTATAATTATTTAGTTAAAAGTTAATTTATTATGGCTTTTATATTAATGTAAGTAAAGTTGTATTATATTTTTTTTGTAAAAATGTAGTTTGTCGATATACAATTACTTTTTATCGAAAATTTATCTATTATACTGAAAAACAGGTATTTATACGTGTTTTTTTTATTTTGTCTTTTCTATCTTTGAAATGTAATACTGAAACAAGATTTATTAAAAAGTCGTTGTTTGATTATTTAAAAAAAAGATTCCCCAAATCACTTTTTTAAACCTACATAATAACTTGTATTAACAACCAATTAAATATATGTATTATGAAAAAAGTAATTTTGAGCATCTCCGCGATGCTATTTGTAGGAGCAGCATCTTATGCGCAACCGGGCCCAGTAGCTGGAGCAAATTCAAGTTTGGTAGGACAAACAGGAACTTCACAAAATGCACAAGTTCATCAAATTGGAACCGCACAGAGTTCAAAGATCAAACAAATGATCAACAACAATGATGCGTTTGTGTATCAAGGTGTAAATCCGGGGCAAATTATCGTATCTGGTAACAATACTTCGGCTAAAAACATGGCAGACGTAGATCAAAAAGGGAATGACAACCGTGCGTACATCTCTCAAAACAACTGGGACAATAAAGCAACCCAAAAACAAGTTGGTGATCGTAACGACGCTACCATTTGGCAGGACGAAGTTGTAGTAGCTACTGCACAATTGTTTGGAGCCGATGAAGCAATGCAGAAACAAACCGGTAATGACAACAAAGCGACTATTGATCAAGGTACGTCTGGAAACAATCCTCTTCCTGTTGTATCAACTTTCACTTTGATGGTGCCTCTTAGCGCTGCAGTGCCAACTTCGCCACACGGAAAAAACAAAGCCATTCAAACGCAAGATGGAAACTTCAATTTGGCTTACACAAGTCAAGGAGGAGAACGCAATGATTCTAAAATTTCTCAAAACAGCACTACACAAGCTGCAACATTAGCAGCAAGAAACGTTGCAAATCACTATCAATATGGTAAAGACAATCTAGCTGAAACAACTCAAAAAGGTTTCAAAAATTTAGATAATGTTTTGCAAGAAGGTTTGTTTAATAAATCATTTACAAATCAAACAGGTACGAGCTCAGGAAACATAAACGCCGTTTCTCAACAAGGAAACGGAAACATGTCAAATGTGATTCAAAGTAACTAATTAAGGTTTTTTTAGATAAGGACAGCTGGTATAAAAGCTGTCCTATCTTTTTTAATTTAAAATTAGAATCATGAAAACATTCCTATTATGTAGCATTTTTTGTTTCTCCTATTTTCAGGTGGCATTTGCTCAAGTTTTTGTAACAAATGCAATTGATCCAGCGGTGCTAAGGCCGATTGATTTGTTTCAAAACAGACCAACACGCAATCCCATTCAGTCGAGTACTATAAGCACGGTACTCGTGAGTCAAAATTTTGGAAATATTGTTCAAATACGGCAAATAGGGAACTATAACAACGTAGAGGCTAATTTGGCAGCAAACAATATTGATCTAGAAATTACTCAAAAGGGAGACAAGAACCAAATATATTTGAATAAACAAGCCAAAGAAATCAATCATATTATTTGGCAAGAAGGTAATAATAATAGGATCAATGATTTTGCTTCTTTTTCTAATTATGCTAGTAATAACGTAGTAATTCAAAAAGGGAATAATCAAAGTTTTACAAGTTTTGGAACTAATTCATTATCAAGAGATATGCAAATTAGACAAACAGGGAGCGGAACTGCAATTATAATTATCAATAAATAAAAAAATGAAGGTCAACTACAAAAATCTTTGCATACTTGTATTTTTTGTATGTCCGTTACATTTTTTTGCACAAACCACTAATACCGTGGTAAAAGCAAAAATTATTATAGAGAAAAATCAGTCTGTTGTAACCTTGACTGGTACAGCAGAGAATTTGTCTGAAGTTGTTCAAAGTTTTTCTTATAAGTTATCTGTCATAAAAAAAAATAGTACTTCAGACAATCAATCTACGAATGAACAAGAAGGTTTTTTTACATTGAATGCGAACGAAAATAAAAATTTATCTACTTCTCAGATTAACTTAACAACGGGAGATGAAGTGATTGTACTGCTACTTTTTTACAATGAAAATAAACAACTAATTGGAAAAGACAGAGTAGTGCTAGGAGAACAAAAAAAAAAGAACAGCCTCAACGACTTTTAACTGAAGGATTTGAATTGACAGGTATTATATCTGATGAGACTAAGACTAAAGTTGGTAAAGATTTCTATGACTTGTACTATTATTTGTACCATGATTACCAGATAAGCGCAAAAAAAATAGTGGTTCTTACAGAGGAATTTAGTTTTGCCAGAAATACTAAAATAATTGTCGGCATTGAAAATGAAATTATATTCGAATTTTTAACAAGGCCAGATGAGGAATATCTATCACAGATGGCTGAACAAGCTATTTATGCCACTTACCTGCATTTAAAAAATCTTGAAAAACAAAGTAAATATTTTACTCAATATTAATTTTATAAAATGTACCCATGAAGCAACTAGTAACAGTAGCCTTTATTGTTCTTGGCATACAATCATTGCTTGCCCAAGATTTAGTATATAAGCCTAAAAATCCCGCTTTTGGTGGAGACACCTTTAATTACCAATGGCTGGCTAGCTCTGCTGAGTCTCAAAATAAATTTACAGATAAGACCATCAAAGAAAAATCACAAACAGAGTTAGAACGATTTACTTCAAGTTTAAATTCTCTTTTACTCAGTCAAATCTCAAGTTCACTATTCCGCCAGCAATTTGGCACCGATGGCATCAAAATAGGATCATATACATTTGGAAGTTTGTCAGTAGAAGTGTATCCTTCAGCAGGTGGATTAACAGTAGATATTTTAGACACAAAAACAGGTGAACAAACGCAAGTAATTATACCCAACCGATAATATGAAATGTAAAAACCATTGTTATTTATTGCTTTTTTTGACACTGTTTAGCTGTGGTGCCTATTACAATCAGCCCACTGGAGTTGAAAAAGCAATTATTGGTGAAAATACGAAAGCGACAACAGCCCTTAAACAATTGCCAAAAGCAAAAGAACAAATTGTAGTTGGGCTTTACAAATTTCGCGATCAAACCGGACAATACAAAGCTTCAGAAAACGGTAGCAATTTTAGTACTGCTGTAACGCAAGGTGCTACTTCAATTTTAATTAAAGCGCTTGAAGACTCCAAATGGTTTATCCCTATTGAAAGAGAAAATATTGGCAATTTGCTACAAGAACGAAACCTTATTCGATCTACTAGACAAGAATACACAAAAGATGTAGATCCTAATGTGCCACAAATAACACCTTTACTCTATGCGGGAGTTTTATTAGAGGGTGGCATTATATCGTATGATACTAATATTATTACTGGCGGTTTTGGTGCTCGATATTTTGGTACGGGTGGCTCTGTAAAATACAGGCAAGATCGAGTTACTATTTATTTGAGAATGGTATCAACAGCTAACGGAAAGATTTTAAAATCTGTTTATATTTCGAAAACGATATTATCGCAAGCCATCGATCAAAGTCTTTTTAAGTATGTTAATTTCAAAAGATTATTGGAGGTAGAAACAGGGTATACTACAAATGAACCCGTGCAAATGGCAGTGACCGAAGCGATTGAAAAAGCAGTGTGCACACTAGTTCTTGAAGGGATAAAAGGTGGCATTTGGGAGGCTGATGCAAGTCCAGAAGCTATTGATGAAGCTTTAGTCAACTATGAAAAAGAAAATGAGCAAGCACTGACCAACTCTTTATTTGGAAGAAATTTGCAAGAGCGACGTTCAAAATTTGCAGTTGAAATTGGAGCAGGAGCAACACTTATAGATGGCGATTATAGCAATCCTACGTTAAGACCATTAGGACGAACGGCTTTAAAATATTTTTTCACTCCAAGTTTTAGCATTAGTAGTTCGCTCAACGTATTTAAACTAGCTAATAAAGGACTTTTAGATGTAGGCTATGCTACGGTAGATGTGAATGCTGAACTATTGGTATTGCCAAAAGATAAATTGAGTCCCTTTGTATTTGCAGGTTTTGGTTTTGGAACGAATAAGATATTCGAGAATAGACATTCTAAAATTCAATACGGTGCTGGACTGGAATATCTTGTCAGTTCAAAAATAGGAATTAAGGCTTTCGCTGAACAAAATATCAATTTTAGTGATACCATAGATTATTTAGAGCGTGGCGTACGTGATGATTATTATTTCCGATTTGGCGTAGGACTTACTTATTATTTTCAAATTAAAAAGACAGCTCGAAAAACAACTATTATTACAAATTCTAAAAAATGATGATAAAGGATCCTAATATGAATCGCAATGTCTTACCATTAATTCAAAGTGTTTTAAAAGTAAGATGTATAGTCTTGCTCTTTTTCATTTTTCTTTCTTGTGCAGAGGAAAAGTTTGCAGGAGAAGAATTTGGTACTATAGAAGGTAAAGTAGTTAGTGCTGTAGATTTTAAACCTATGGCCAATGTTAAAGTGTTCTCAAACCCCAATACTAGCATTGTGTTTACTGACGAACAGGGTAAGTTTGTAGTCAATAATGTAAAAGTAGGGGATTATTCTTTTGAGGCTCAAAAGGAAGGATATATTGCTAAATTTGAAGCAGCAACCGTTAATGCAAATAAAACCTCTAGTTTAGTTTTTGAGTTGAAGTTGTCAACTACAAATAATAAACCTCCTACAACGCCCGTGTTAGTGACACCGGCTGATAATGCAATCAATCAGGCTCTCGAAATCAATTTAGCATGGACAGCCACCGATATAGAGAAAGACAGTTTAAAATATGTAATTACATTGCGAAAAGAGAACAGTACAGAGGTAGTAACTTTTCCTAACATTTCTAAAAACACATTAACCATTAAAGGCTTGTCCTATAGCACTAAATACTATTGGCAAGTAGCAGTTTCTGATGCTATTAATCCCGCTGTTTTGAGTCCAGTGCGCGCGTTTACCACAATAGACTTCCGAGATGCTCGGTTTCTATTTGTTAAAAAGGAGGTTAATAACTATGTAATTTATTCCGGAGATGAAAGTGGTAATCAGTTACAACTGACCAGTACTAGCGTAAATAGTTGGCGCCCTCGAAAAAATAATCAAGTAAATAAAATAGCATTCATAAGATCAAATGGTGGTCAAAATCATATTTATACGATGAATCCAGATGGAACCAACGTATTAAAAATCACCAACGCGGCACCTATTTCTGGATTTAATTCGGATTATCTCAATTTTTCTTGGAATACTTCTGGAAGCCAAATTATATACCCATCTTTTGATAAGTTGTATCGCATCAATAATGACGGAAGCGGTTTAACCAAGATTTATCAAACACCAAATGGTAAGTTCATTTCTGAGTGCGATTGGAGTAATGACGGTTCAAAAATTGCAATAAAAGTAAATGATCCTAATGGTTACAACGCTGAAATTTATGTAATCAATACAGCAGGAACAGTGCAAAATCAGGTTGTGTCCGGTATTAATGGAGCGATAGGAGGGCTTAATTTTTCTATAAACGGACAACGATTAATTTTTACAAGAGACGTATCTGGCTTTGAAGATGCAAATTACAGGCAATTAGATAGCCGAGTTTTTCAAGCCATATTAAGCACTGGCGTAACTACAGAAATAAGTGCCGAAAAACTTATCGGGACCATAGATATTGACGTAAGATTTTCGCCAAATGAAGCTGAATTTATTTTGATGAATACCTCAAACGATGGCTTGTCTATTAAAAATATTATCAAGTTCACTCCTGCAGGGAACAATCTTGGTGCATCGCGTTTAATACTTTTTTCAAATGCAAGTATGCCAGATTGGGAATAGGGTTTTTAATTAAAATTTAAACCTCTTGATGCCTATTTATTGGTCTCAAAAATAGTTAAAACTATGTACTTAAGTGCATTTCCCTTTCAGGTTCTAAAAATATTTACCGCAAATTCGCAAATTATTTTTTACGTTGCAAGTCTTTAAATTTGCGAATTTGCGGTGGATTTTACATTTTAACCTCGCAGACTTTCAGTCTGCCAAACAAAATCTATGGACTTTAAGTCCATAGTGGTTTAGTTAAATTATAAATTTAAGAAATGCAATTTTATGTTGAGTAGTTAAGCCACACATTAATCAAAATACAAAGGTTTTGGTAGCAATAAACCCATTTTTGAACAGCCCGAAAAAAACGAAAAAGAAC
Organism: Flavobacterium sp. GNP010; assembly: GCF_056428945.1. Taxonomy (NCBI): domain Bacteria; kingdom Pseudomonadati; phylum Bacteroidota; class Flavobacteriia; order Flavobacteriales; family Flavobacteriaceae; genus Flavobacterium; species Flavobacterium sp. GNP010. Next base: position 15,596 of record NZ_JBWJVK010000026.1, read on the forward strand.
GAGCGGCCAACCGCAGAGTCGAGATTTTGATCCTTCAAAAATAGTACAAAAATCCTAAAACCTTGTTCCTAATTCCTAAATCAAATTAGTATCTTTGCGCCACAACTACTTGCATAAAAGCAGGCTTCACAACTATACTACATGAGTTCAGATACTTCAAAAAGATATGCGCTTCGCGGTGTTTCGGCATCCAAAGAAGATGTTCATAATGCTATAAAAAACATTGATAAAGGATTATTTCCTCAAGCTTTCTGCAAAATTGTCCCTGATTATTTAACACAAGATGAAGAGTATTGTTTGATTATGCACGCTGATGGAGCGGGTACAAAGTCTTCCTTGGCGTACATGTATTGGAAGGAAACAGGAGACATCTCGGTATGGAAAGGCATTGCACAAGATGCGTTGATTATGAATATTGACGATTTATTGTGCGTAGGCGCAACAGATAACATTTTACTTTCCTCCACCATCGGAAGAAATAAAAATCTCATTCCTGCTGAAGTGATTTCGGCTATTATCAACGGAACGGAAGAACTAATCAAAGAACTTGATACTTTTGGTGTGACCATTCATTCTACAGGTGGAGAAACCGCTGATGTAGGTGATATTGTTCGAACTATAATTGTAGATTCTACAGTTACAGCTCGTATGAAACGTAGCAAAGTAATTAATAATGCCAATATTCAAGCAGGCGATGTAATTGTAGGACTGGCTTCTTTTGGTCAAGCAACATATGAAAAAAGCTATAATGGCGGAATGGGAAGCAACGGACTTACATCTGCACGTCATGATGTTTTCGGGAAGTATTTGGCAACCAAATATCCAGAGAGTTTTGATGCTGCCGTTCCCGAAGAATTAATCTATTCCGGACAAGTTAACCTGACGGATGCTGTTGAAAATTTACCAATTGATGCTGGACAATTAGTATTATCGCCAACTAGAACGTACGCTCCAATCATCAAGAAAATTTTAGACCAATATTCTTCTAATGAAATTCACGGAATGGTGCATTGCAGTGGAGGAGCGCAAACTAAAATTTTACATTTCGTAGAAAATTTACACATTATAAAAGACAATTTATTTCCAGTGCCACCGCTTTTTCAATTGATTCAAGAGCAATCAAAAACAGATTGGAAAGAGATGTATCAAGTTTTTAATTGCGGTCACCGAATGGAAATTTACGTTCCCGAAACTATTGCACAAGACATTATTTCGATTTCAAAATCGTTTAATGTTGAGGCGCAAATCGTGGGTAGAGTAGAAGCTGCTACTTCAAAAAAACTGACAATTACCAGCGAATACGGGACTTTTGAATATTAATATAAAAATTGGAGGTCCTTTTAGTTTCTAAGTTGCTTAGAATCAAAGGAAATACTACTATAACAAGTCCTGTTGATTATCTAAAACTAATAACCTTTGAGCATAAGTGCCTCAGTACCTTTGAACCTTAAATAAATATGTACGAACTACTTTTTTGGAAATATCAGGACGGAATTTATCTGAATCATCACTTGGTGTACGAGGCCCTTGTGGAGCAAGAAACGGTCGAAGGACTCGAAGAACTTCCTGTTCAGGTTATCTTAAACAGAATCGCCTCTGTATTTTCAAAATGGGAAAAAGTAGACGAAAGCAGTTGGAAAAACACTAACGGCGTAGGTGCATTTCACATCAACACCACACCACAAAGCATTCAAATAGATTGCTATGGAACCGATGGGAAAACCATGAATCTCCTGGCAGATACTATGGAGGAATTCAAATGTCCGGCATATGACCCACAGGTACCGCAGCGCTATGACGAAATGAGTGAGTGAAATTTCTAGGAGCTTATCCAGCTCTACGTTTCAATTCTTCCTTAAAAAAAAATATTTTTCTAAATCCTGAAAGGAGCTTCCGTTGGTCGCTCTTTCAGGACAAGAAAAATTATCTTTTTTGCAGTAAGGATTTTCACTTCGATCTGGGCTAAAACAATCAGCGTTGCCTTACCCCAATAAGTTTAAAATCTAATTATTTCACAGCTGCTGTATTCAAAAGAATTGGCGTTCCAAAACCTATTTGCTCCAGTTTCTTCAATTGCGTTTCCGCATCACCTACAATCAAATAAATCATTTTGTTGGCATTCAAATACATTTCGGAAAACTTTTTTAGTTCGTCAATTGTAATTTTCTTCACGATATTTTCCTGCTGTTTCGCGTAATCATTCGAGTAGTTATAATTGTTAATATCGTACAACATTTCCAGTTTAGAAGATAGCGTTTCAAAAGCTCTTGCATTACTTTTTATCAAATAGCCTTTTGTTACTTCTAGATCGGTATCGTTGAAATTTTTACCGTATTGCATTAAAATATCTTTGATTAAATTCACTGATTCAAAGGTTACGTTAGATCGTACACCACTTGCAATTGTAAACGGACCTTTATTTCTAGAACCACTAAACGAAGAGCTAATGCCATAGGTGTAGCCTTTTCCTTCGCGCAATTGTTGCGTCAATTGGGATGCAAAACTACCACCTCCCAAACGGTAATTCAAGATTTGCGCTGGATAAAAATCGGGATCTATTGCCGCAAGAGCAGGGTAACCAATACGAATTACAGATTGCTTGGCACCCGGAACATCATAAAAATAAATTTTAGATGCTGTAACGGTATTTGCAGAAACAACTGCTGGAATAGTCACCTTTTTTGCTTCCCAATTTTTATTTAGAGTAGCCAATGAATTACTAACATCGGTTTTGCTAATGGCTCCAACAATTTGAAAATTAGTAACGGAAGGAGCCATGTTCTGAGTGTAGTATTTTTTTAGATCATCCAATGTGATGCTGTTTACTGTGCTTTCAGTACCAATGCGGTTGTTGGCTAAAATGGAACCCGTTCCGTAAATTAATTTCTTGTATTCGTTTCGAGCAATACTATTGGGATCTGCTTTTTGTTGTAGAATTTGGCTTAGCGTACTTTGTTTGATCAAATCAAATTCTTTAGCGTCCCAGCGCGGTTGTAGCAGTATTTCTTGAACAAGTCCCATGGTAGCATTGTAATTTTTAGCCAATGTATTTACCGCAATGAAGATCGATTCATCAGTAGCATATGCTCGGATGGTAGCACCTAGACTTTCAATGGCATTTTCTAATTGCTCCGGAGTTTTATTCTTGGTTCCTTTCGTCATCAAATCGGCTAGCATATTCGAAACGCCAATTTTATCGGCGCTTTCAAGTAACATTGCGCCTTTTATTTGCACTTGAAATTGCACTAGTGGCACTTCACGATTGTCAATACCCAATACGCTTATTCCAGAGGATAACTTATTTTTCCAGACCACTGGTAATTTTACATCTGGACTCTGGCCATACTCAGGTTCTACGCTGCGATCAAATGTAGAAGGTGTTTTTTTGTAGGTAGCTGCGATGCTAGCATCAAAAGTATCCTCTTTTCCTTCGATTATTTTTTCTTCGACTACGGCAGCAACAGTCGAATTCTCTAAAATTAAATTGGCTTGTCCTTTTGGAACAAAACTAGTGGCTACATAATTTTTCCCTTTAATGTATTTTTCATAGACCCGCATTACATCTTGCGTAGTTACAGCAAGAATATTCTTTACATCTTGGTTAATATATTCAGGTGTTCCTGCAAAAATCTCGTACTGTGCCAGTTGAAAACCTTTTCCTAAAACACTCGATAAATTGGTATAAAAAGCAGTTTCTTGTCCGGCTTTTATTCGGTCTAAATCTTGTTGTGAAATCCCTTCGGCTTCAAAGTTTTTGAAAGCTTCATTGATGCCGTTCATGACATCATTTAAATTTGTTTTCTGGAATGCCGTTACGCTAAGCATATACTGACCCGCTATTTCTGAATTGTATTGAAACAAATCAGCGGCATCAGTCACTTTCTTCTCTTCCACTAAGGTTTTATACAAAGGCGCTTTTTTACCTTTCGAAAGATAATTAGCCAGCACTTCTAGTGCATAACTGTCTGGATGGTATTCGTAAACCGAAGGCCAAGTTAGTGTGAGCTGCGGCAACTTGGCAAAATTATCCTCATAATATAGTTTTTTTGTTTCGGTTAATTGTACGGGTTGTTTTTCCATTTTAGGAATCGCTTCGCCACGTTTTATTTCTCCAAAGTATTTTTCGACCCACGCTTTAGTTTGTTTCACATCAAAATCTCCTGCAATAGTCAATGTAACATTATTAGGAACATACCAGCGGTTATAAAAACTTTTAACATCGTCAAGTGTTGCATTTTGTAAATCTTCAAGTGAACCAATTACATCCCAATTGTACGGATGCGTTTCAGGGTATAAATTTTTTGAAATTACCGAAAAATTGTGGCCGTACGGTCTGTTATCGTAGCTCTGTCTTTTTTCATTTTTTACGACCTGCTTTTCTTTAGCCAAAACAGGTTCAGTCACTGTATTGATGAAATATCCTAATTTGTCTGCTTCGGCCCAAATCATTTTTTCCAAAGCATCTTTGGGAATAGTTTGAAAATAATTCGTTCGATCTCGACTTGTAGAACCATTAGCTCCTTCGCCACCAATGCGCGCACTCATTTTATCCAATCCGCCTTTACCAAGATTTTCTGATTCTAAAAAGAGTAAATGTTCAAACAAATGTGCAAAACCCGTTCGTCCTACTTTTTCTCTCGCTGAGCCTACGTGACTTGTCAAGGCAACGGCAACAACGGGATCAGATCGGTCGATGTGTAAGATTACTTGCAAGCCGTTATCTAAAGTAAATTTCTCGTAAGCTACTTTAAATTCGGTCGAATTTTTATTTTGTGAGTAGGAGAAAATTGTGCTAAAAAGTAGTAAATAAAATAAAAATGTTGAGTTTGATTTCATTTTTTAAGATTTCGTTCAAGGTTGTTTTAAAGCCAAGAAGAGGTTCTGGCTTTTGACTTTAAAAGTAAGAAAAAATTTTAGAATAAAGTAGGAGATGCGATTATGTTTAGCGTAAACACTTGTATAAGCTCAAAATTATAGTTGTCTAAAACTATTAGTATTCAAGAAAATTAAAGTTGAAAAATCTGAATAGCTTGTTCTTTAATGCTAAAATTGCACTTGAATTTGACTTTGGTTTTTTTATTTCGAAATAAAAATAGGGTTTCGCAGTAATTTTTAAAAAGTCAAAAAGAAATTAATTTGGATTGCGATCGAATTAAGATTTACATTTGAACGTATTGCTATCATAAAAATTAAATGCTATGAATTCGAATTTTGATTTTTCTCAATCCTTAGTTTTAGAGGATGAAAGGGTGTTGCTCCGATCGTTACAAGAAGCAGATGTCAAGCACTTATTGGAGATTTCGAATAACGAGCCAGAGACTTGGAAGTATTCTTTGGTGCGCGCCAATGGTAGAGAAAATCTGGAGCACTACATACATCTTGCTTTGAAAGCACGCAACAACAAAACCGAATTTCCGTTTATTGTATACGACAAAAAATCGGGGAAGTATGCGGGAAGTACTCGTTTTTATGATATGAATTTAGATTTCAAAACAGTACAACTGGGCTACACTTGGTATGGCAGTGCTTTTAGAGGAACGGGATTAAACAAGCATTGCAAATTTTTGCTTTTGCAATATGCTTTTGAAACTTTAGAAGTAGAACGCGTAGAATTTCGTGCAGACAATAACAATGCACGAAGTATTGCAGCGATGAAAAGTATTGGTTGCAAAGTAGAAGGTATCTTGCGCAGTAACATGCCCACAGCGGATAGTGACGAACGTCGCGACAGCATTATTCTAAGTATTTTAAGATCAGAATGGTTTGATGCGGTAAAAGCAAATTTGAAAATGCGATTGTATTGAAAATTTTAGTCGAAGGGATTTAACAGTTTTCACATAAAATCCTTGTAGATCAGTAACAATAGTGATGGATTATATCATATACTTTTTTCGAATCATTTTCGTCAATAGCACTAAGGTCAAAAGCAAAGCTGTTGCCATCATTTTTATAAATGGTCAAAAGATTGTTTTCTAATTTGGTACTTTCAATGGTTTTGAACGCAATTGATTTTCCTGAGAAAGAGTTTATGCGAAGGAACATTCCTTTTTTATTCCATTGCAAATAATTTTTATACCAGAAAGTTCTAGAGAAAAACAAGGCTTGTGATGCGAAGCCAATAGCACGAATTCTTTTATTTATTATGGGGTTTTCAAATGGAATAAGCTCAAAACTACCAACCACAAGACAAATTAAAGATAATACGATCAGCGAAATAAAAAACCAGTTGGCTTGTATGTTATCGAATTTAATTCTTTTCATTTTTGTTGTTTTTAAAAAAGTTTACGCTATTTCCACTAGTATTGATGGCATATAATCGGTTCCGTTCAACACGAGTTTTATTGTTCGTGCTGCGCACGCAACGAAAATCTAGCTGTTAACTGTAGTGTTAATTTTTAATTTTTGTTATATTATAAACATAAGTAATATCGGGATAAACGATATAAAGTAATTCACCCATTTCACTTTTTGAAGATTTAGAATATCTTAAAAATCGTGCAGTACAATCTTTGTTATTTTCGTCAATACATTTATAATCAAAAAAAGTATTTTCGGTAGTTTCAGTGAAGGGAGAAACATTATTGACAATCTTTATTACATGTTCTTTAGAATTAAAAATTTTTATATTTCTTTTTTCTAAATCCAAAGTTATTAAAATCGAAGCTTTCTGAGGTTTAGAATAAGAGTTCTTTCCGTCTAAAAGTTTCGAAAAATAAAAACTATCAGCGGTGAATTTTATAGGCTTTTGAGCAAATATAATTGAAGTGAATAGTAATGAAATTATAAGAATTAAATTTTTCATAGAATTGAATATTCGTTTAGTTTTGGATACATTACAGTTAACTTTTTGCTACTTTGAGATGGCTGGAAGTTCGTAAACGCCTGATTTTCGGCATAACGAAAACTTGATGCGAAACGATAATTCCACTAAATTCCAGTTATATCAAAATGGCTGTTGGTGGCTGTTTTTTTATTGTATTGCTTTAATAAATTTTTTCATTTCGTCCATTTTACCAACTGTAATCCTTGTCCATTTACCTTGCTCTTCATATATTCTTCCCCCTTCAATATTATTATCTTGTAATTGCTTGAAATAATCCTTGTTGTATTTTGCAAGTGAAAAATAGATAAAATTTGTATTAGAAGAAATGCACTCACAATTTAATTTCTTGAGTTCACTGATAGTATATTGTCTTACATTTTCATTTAGTGAGTAGCAATTTGAAACAAATTTCTCATCTTTCAACGAAGCTATAGCAGCAAGTTTTGATAATACACTAACACTATTATTTGTATTGGATTGCAAACTTGCCAAATTATCAATTATTGTTTTGTTTGCAATTGCATACCCAATCCTTGCTCCAGCCAAACCATATATTTTGGAAAATGTTTTTGTAATAATTATGTTTTTATTCAAATTTACGATGTTACTAATAGATTGCTGTTTAGTAAATTCCAAATATGCCTCATCAATTAAAACAATTGTATTTTGTGAAATTTTGGTTAAAAAGTCTATCAGTTCTTCTCTTTCGCAAACTGTTCCGGTTGGGTTATTTGGATTACAGATATAAACAAGTTTTGTCTCTTGGTTTACAGCTTCCAAAATAGCTTTTAGATTAATTTTCTTGTCGGCTGTAAGTGGTACTTTTTTTTTGGTTAAACCAAAATTATCTAATGTAACTGTCCAATAATCATAGCTTGGGTCAGCGATTACATAATTTCCTTTGCCTAATGATACAAATTTTGCGACTAAATCTAAAATTTCAGTTGAACCAGCACCCAATAATATGTTTTCATCTTTAACACTATTTTTCAACGCAATAGCAGAAATTATTTGTGCTTCTATATCCCAGTTGTACCTGTTGCTAATATTCACATTTTCAGCAAATGCTTTCCTTGCTAATGGAGATGGACCATATGGGTTTTCATTTGAGCGTAAAAAAATTAAGCTATCATCATTTTCAAAACTATCAATTAAATTTTCTGTTACAAGCGGAGAAGCAAATGAATTGAAGTTTGAAAGTCCAATACCAGCTACGCCAATGCCAATTTTTTTCAGCCAAAGTCTCCTGTTCGTTTCCATATTTTCTTTTTCTTAATTGGTCTTTAAAAAAAATAGTTTGTTACAATTGTGGTTTGTTAAAATTGCCACCAACTTGTATATAAACGAAATAAACTCTCGCCGATACGCCCAATAAGGACTAATAAGCGAAGATTTACGTTGTTTTTAGTTCTTTCAAATGTATTAAAATTTTCTTACAAAGTCACGTGATTTTTAGTGGTACAATAATTTAAAATTCAATTCATAGAATTTAATTGAAGGTGAAGCTTTTATTGTGGTTTAGTCCATAACAAATTAGTTTTGGGAGTACAGTTCTAGTTTGGATTAATTTTTACTATCGAAAAGTAGCCGACTTTGCAAAAATCTTTCCGAACTTTGCAAGCCAAGATAGGTTCTGTATGCGATTCCACATTTGGCGAAAGCGCAATGCAACACCTAATTGGTAGCAATAATAATTACAACATAAACAATAGCAATGAAAATAAATCCAAAAAACGGAATTGAGAAGCTCATTTTCGGAATGAAACAAAATGATGTTACTGCGCTGTATGGCAAGCCAGATCGCAATTACAAGGACGAGGATGATAATGTTATATTCGCGTACAACAAACTAAAAATGCGCTTGACTTTCTATGTAGAAGAAGAGTTTAAACTGGGTTATATTGTTGCTTCGAGTGCTGATCTAGAGTTGTTTGGCCACAAAATAATCAATAGAAAAATCAGTGAGGTAAAGAAAGATTTGGCAGCAAAAGCCATAACTAAATTCACTCAAGAAGAATTTGATACGTTTGAGAATTATTTCAATGAAGAAAATTGGATAATTTTTCAAACGGAATTTGATGAGGTGGTGAAATTTGAAATTGGTGCCATTATCAATCAAAAAGACGAATTCGACTGGAAATTCGGGAAGAAGTAATTTATTTCTTTAAATTCACAAGTTTATTTGTTATTCCTGCGGAGGAGGAATAGCCACAAGTGGAGTATTAAAGTTGTCGAGATTCTTCCTTCGTCAGAATGATAAATTTGGACGTAGTCTAGCATTAAATTTCAGTGTGGTGTAGGTTAATGACAACTTGATGTTGAATCAAAGAGAAAATATTTTTTATATCAAACAAAAGACCCGATAGATTTTGAAATCTATCGGGTTTTTTATGATCTACTTTTTAAACTTTATTGTTTCGGGGCAGGTTGCTTTTCCAGCATTTCCAATTCAAAAATAAGCATTGTATTTGGCGGAATTACACCACCTGCGCCTCTTTCTCCGTAAGCAAGATTGGCCGGAATAAAAACGATTGCTTTATCACCAAATCCCATATTGTCTAGTCCTTCAATGAATCCAGGAATCATTCCGTCTTTTTTACCCGCTTCAAATGGGAAGCATTGGTATCCGTTTTGTGCCGCGCGATTGGCATCGAATTTTCCGTATGCTTTGTTCACGTCTTCATAACTACTATCAAATAGGGTTCCGTCTTCAAAATAACCAGCATAATTGAAATAGAAGGTTGCGCCTTTAGGCGGTTTCACGCCTGTTCCTTTCTGTGTTATGGTGTACATTAATCCAGATGGAGTAGTAGTTGCTGTTGCTTTCACAGTAGCCAAATATGCTTTTTTTGCATCGATTACTGGACCATATTTTTCTGTATATACTCTTTTAGCTTCTGCCATTAGCGCAGCTTGTTTGGCTTTATTCTCCGCATTGATGATGTCCTGTTTCTTTTGGTCTTCGGATTTATAATTGAAATAGTCCGTGAACACTTTTGGGGCATCAAATTTTTTGGCTAATGCGCCTTTTCTTTCAATAGTTACCTTGGTAATAACATCATTTGCAGCAATTGTATTCACCACATTCATTCCTTCTGTAACATGACCAAAAACAGTGTGTTTTCCGTCTAACCAAGGAGTTTCTTTGTGCGTGATAAAAAACTGACTTCCATTAGTGCCTGGTCCAGAGTTGGCCATAGACAAAATTCCGGATTTGTTGTGTTTTAAATCTGTGAATTCATCTTTAAATGCGTAACCAGGTCCTCCAGAACCATTTCCAGAAGGATCTCCACCTTGAATCATGAAATCTTTGATAACACGGTGAAATTTTAAACCATCAAAAAATGGTTTTCCTTTCAGATTTTCTGGCGTTACAAAAGTATTTTTACCTTCTGCCAATGCGATAAAATTCGCAACGGTTACAGGTGTTTTTTTGTATTCTAATTCCAATACAATATTCCCTTTGTTAGTGGCAATAGTTACAAAAATTCCTTCAATTGCTGCAGGTGTTTTTACTGCAGGTTTAGACGTCGCTTTTACAGTTGTAGCCGTTTTTTTTACTGGCGTCCCTTTTTTTGTAGTTTGAGAATGCATGTTGAACATTCCCAGAAATAATAAAAACAGAATTTTAGATTTCATTTTGTGGTGTATTTAAGATATCACTTTTTAAGCTACTATTGTTGTGGCATTTTTTCCAATAATTCAATTTCGAAAATGATGTTGGCGTTTGGCGGTATCACTCCACCGGCACCTGCTGGTCCATATCCTAAACGGGATGGAATAAAAATTATGGCTTTATCACCAAAAGACAATTGCTCTAGTCCTTCTATGAAACCAGGAATCATGCCATCTTTTCTTCCAGCTTGAAATGGGATGGGTTGATATCCGTTTTGAGCCGCTCTATTTTCGTCGTATTTTCCAAATATTTTAGCAACACTTTCGATACTAGCATCAAATAATTCTCCGTCTTCAAGAAAACCAGCGTAGTGTATGAAAACATTTGCGCCATTTGCAGGCTTCTTGCCACCACTTTTCTTAATGATTGTGTATTGCAATCCAGTTGGTGTTTTAGTTGCTTTGGCTTTTAGAGTTGCAAAATAGGCGATTTTATTTTCGCGAACTTCTTTATATTTTGCGTCGTACACTTTTTTGTTTTCAGCATCAATAGCCGCCTTTTTCTTTTGGTTTTCTGATTCTACTGCAAAATAATCCGTGAAGGTTTTTACTGCATTGAATTTTTTGGCAGCTTCTCCGTTGCGGATAATTGTCACTTTATTGATGTAATCATTTTGAACAATAGTATTCACTACATCCATTCCTTTCTCTACTACACGACCAAAAATAGTATGCTTTCCTTCTAACCAAGGCGTTGCAACGTGTGTAATGAAAAATTGGCTGCTGTTGGTAGTCGGTCCGTTATTGGCCATAGCCAAAACTCCGCCTTTATCAAATTTTAAATCAGAGAATTCATCTTTAAACTTATAACCAGTATCGCCAGAACCTGTGCCAAGAGGATCCCCAGTCTGAATCATAAATTCTGGAATCACTCTATGAAATTTTAATCCGTCAAAAAAGGGTTTGCCTTTTAAGTTTTCATTCGTCACAAATTGATTTTTTCCTTCGGCCAACGCCACATAATTGGCAACTGTGATTGGTGCTTTTTCGAAATCTAATTGTACAATAATTTCCCCTTTGTTGGTTTCTATTTTTGCATACAAACCATCAGGAAGATTGTTGTGTTCTTCTTTACAAGAGTAAAAGGAAGCAATAACTAGGAATACGAATAGGATCTTTTTTTTCATTTCTTATTTTAATTTTATTGAGTTATGGTGTCTTTAGGCGCAACAGCAGCAGGTGTTTCAGTCTTAATAGCTGGTTTTGCTACAGGCGCTTTTAGTTTTAATTCACTTTCTTTTTTATACAAAATTTCCGATTTGAAATCGCGTAAGGTGACAATACAAATTAAGGGTTGGTTTGTGCCAATTTTTTTATCGTCACCATGATAACCATATCCCATATTTGATGGGAAAAGGAAACGTACTTTTTCATTTTTACGCATTAATTTAATACCATCGCGCAATCCCATCATGATATTTTGCTTATCAACATAATAGATTTGCGGTCTTAATTCTAATTCAGAGTAGATTACATTTCCTTTTAAATCTTTGATTTCGTAATCAAAAAAGGCAACATCTCCTTTTTTGGGAGTTAGAGAATCCAATGTATTTTTGGTTTCGTACGTGTACCAATATCCTTTTTTGGAAGCAATATATGTTACTTTTGGATCTTTTTTGATTAGTGCCTCAATATCCGTTTCTTCGTTGGCTACGAGTTTTTTGTTGCGTGCAATAGATTTTTTCATAAAGCTGCCCGAAGTGTGTGACAGTGGCTTTCTAGCATCTTGATGCTGTTTACAACCTATGATAAAAATGGATAATAAACATCCAAACACAATCAACTTACTACATTTTGACATGTTTTTATATTGTTAGTTTTGTTACTAAATCTTCAAATTTACGTATGGTTTCTTCCATCGATACTTCAGATTTTCCGCCTGCTGCATTACGATGGCCACCACCATTGAAATGATCTCTTGCAAATTGATTGACATCAAAGTCGCCTTGGGAACGAAACGAAATTTTGATAGTTTTTTCTTCTTTATTTTCGATAAATATAGCAGTAAAAACGATTCCTTTTATGCTTAATCCGTAATTTACTATTCCTTCGGTATCGCCTTTTACGTAATCAAATGAGTTCAATTCATCTTGAGTAAGGGTGGTGTACGCCGTGTGATGGGCTGTGAAGACTTTCATGTTCTGGAGTGCTCTACCCAATAGTTGTAATCTACCGTAAGAACTATTATCAAATAATAAAGTTGGAATCTCTGTATTTTCGACACCTAAATCTATTAATTCTGCAATAATTCTGTGTGTTGTTCCTGTTGTCTTTGGAAAACGGAAAGAACCTGAATCGGTGAGAATTCCGGTATAAATACAGGTTCCAATAGTTTTATCGATACCACCTTTTTTTCCAAGAAGAGAAATGAAGTTGTAAATCATTTCGCAAGTTGAACCAAAGGAAGTATCAGAATAGGTGAATGTAGCATAATCATCTGGTTTTTGATGATGATCGATCATTATAAATGGTGTTTTTAGGGTCGCTAACAGTTGTTCCATTTCTCCAGTTCGGTGCAATGCATTAAAATCTAAAGTGAAAATGATTTCGGCCTCTTCTAGTATTTTAGTACAATTTTCTTTGTCTTTCTCGTATATTTTGACGTTCTCTGAACCTGGCATCCACGCTAGGAAATCAGGGAATTCGTTGGGTGAAACCACCACTGGATGATGGTTGTTTTTTATTAAAAAATGATACAATCCTAAAGTAGAACCCATGGCGTCTCCGTCTGGGCCTCGGTGAGGGATTATGGCAATTTTTTTTGGTGTTGCTAATAACTGCTGAATCTCGTGAATGTCTTGTGTTTTCATAAGTTGCGAAATTACATTTTTTTAATGTAATGTTGAAATCATTAACAGGAATTTCACGGATTACAAATAATCACGATATCCTCTTTTAAATTTTTGATACAAATGATATTTTGCTCCTTTTACTATTTGAGCATTGTAAATTCCAACTGAACCAGAAGCAAAATAGGCGGTGTAGCAAGCAATACCAACAAAAATTCCACTTTCGATCCCAAAAAGCTCTATTCCCATTACGGTACAAGCAATTGGAGTATGCGTTGCTCCTGCAAAAACAGCGACAAATCCCATTCCAGCCAAAAGTGCTATGGGTAACGGAACTACCAGTGATAATGCACTTCCTAGTGTAGCGCCTATAAAAAACAATGGCGTTACTTCGCCACCTTTAAATCCTGCTCCGAGCGTGAATCCGGTGAATAGTATTTTTAGAAGAAAATCATACGCCGTATTTGGGTTAGAAAAAGAATCCACAATCACGGGAATTCCTAAACCAATGTACTTTGTTGTACCAATAAAATAGATGGCTATTGCCAATAAAATTCCGCCAACGAAAGGTCGAAGCGGAGGATAGGAAATGTTTTTTGAAAATAGCTGACTCCAAAAATGAGTACTCCTAGAAAATAACATGGCGGTTAGGCCAAAAAGAATACTGGCGGTTAGTATCCAAAATAAAGTGGTAAAACTAATGTCTGGGAGTATGGGAATGCTGTATGCGGTATGTTTTATGTTCCAAAATTCAACTGTGAAATAAGCAATATAAGCGGTCAAAAAAGATAAAGGAATACTCTTGAAGCTGATTTTGCTAAAAAAAAGTATTTCTAATGCGAACAAAGCGCCCGCTAATGGAGTGCCAAAAACGGAAGCAAATCCAGCACTGATGCCAAGAAGGAGAATTGTTTTCCTTTCCGAAGCATCCAGTTTGAAAACATTTGTAAATTGATCGGCAATGGTGCCACCCATTTGCACAGCTGTTCCTTCTCGTCCCGCCGAACCTCCAAAAAGATGTGTGATTAAGGTGCCAAAAAGTATCAAAGGAGCCATTTTTAAAGGAATCTTTTTTTGCGGATTTTCGTATTCTTCCAGCAACAAATTGTTGCCTTTTGCTACATCTTTGCCCCCGTAATAATAACCGTAACCAATGAGTAAGCCACCTATTGGTAAAAGCCAAATCAGCCAATTATTATGTTCTCTGCAGTTTGTAACCCAATCCAGTGCAATTAAAAAAAAGGCGGATGCGGAACCTGTTGTTATGCCTATTAAAACACTAATGAGAATCCATTTGAGCGAGACCAGCAGTATTTTTGTAACGTTTTCTATGTTCATTACTTTAATGAAAGTGAAGTTTATGCAAAAGTATAAAAATCCTACTTAGATAAATTATTTTTCAGAAACGACTGCTGTAAATTCAATTTCAACCAGATATTCAGGCCCTACAAGTTGATTGATTCCGTAGAAACCTGTAGTTGGTTTTATTTCTTTGAAAAATTGTGAATGAGCTGCAGCAACAGCCTCAAATGTATTGATATTTGTTGTGAATATTCGCGTTCTAATAACGTCTTTTATACTTGCATCAAGATCTTCCAAAACTTTTTCGACGCGTTCTAAAATATTTAGTGTTTGGGCATAAGCATCATCTGCTTTTACTTTTTCACCGTCTACAATAGCAACTGTACCTGACACCTCTATTATATTGTTAATGCGAACGGCACGACAGTATCCCATTTTATCTTCCCATGGTGAGCCGGTCAATATATTTTCTCTTTTCATTATTTGTGGTTTTAAAAAAGTTTAGCAAAAAATATATTTTGGCTGTGGCATACTATTTGCAAGTTAGAAAAAAAGTAAAATAAAAACATCAATTTTAGATTAAAATAAATTAAAATCGAGAGGATTATTTAGTTGATTAGTTCAATAAAATGTAATATTTTGGGCATTTGAGAGTTATAAATGAAAGTTAAATTGTTGCTTGATTTTTGAATAAATACAATTGGTTTTCTATTTTTAAATTTTTACCAGCAAGGGTCATCAAATTTTAAGAAGTTATGAAAAGGATTTTATATTTAATTTTATTGGTAGGTATTACTTTGAGTGGATCTGCTCAAAATGAATTTAGTTCAAAATTTAAGCCTATTGCACCAAAAAACAATACTCCTAAAATTAAGAAAGCAATTCCACCTACGGCTGATATTCCTCCCATTAAGACTCCAAATGTATTTAAAAACCCAGAGCTTTTGAATCCAAATCCGAGTCCTTCACTTTCAATAACTCCTGAGAGTAATTTTTCAATGACTCCCAAAAATGAATTTATGAATCCGGGCGATGTCTATCGAGATAAATTAAATAAAAAAGAGGATAAATCTGAAGGTCTTGTGTATCGAAAAAATCAAAACTTAGGAAATTTCAGTACGAGTTCGCTCACCGCAAAAGTGAGATACAGAGACGCTGCGTACGTAGATGGAGATAAGATTCGCGTATACTTGAATGATAAAGTGATTGAATATCAAGTAATTTTAGATAGTAATTTTCAAGGTTTTGAAATAGTACTTGAGAAAGGGTTTAACAAGATCGATTTTGAAGCATTGAATCAAGGAAGTTCCGGACCCAATACTGCCGAATTTCAGATCTACGATGATAACGGCGGTCTGATTTCGGCAAGTCAATGGAATCTTGGAACAGGTTTTAAAGCTACAATTGTAGTTACAAAAGAATAATGAATAAAAGCCTAAAATGGATCAGCGGTAACTTTGAATTTCATATCAGCTTTAACCGTAATATCTTGAGCTATACTTTCTTTTAGAACGGCTTCGGTTCTTATTTTATAAGAGGATGCTTTTATATATTTGTCCAAACTTTGATCTGTGCAGATCAAATTTAAAGTGTTTGTTGTTGAATTAATATTTTCTAAATAAGCCAGTTCTATTTCATCATTTGCATCTGTTGAGATAAACAAACGAACCGATTTCAAAAAGCTAAAAGACTTGTCAGTTGGATTTGTAATCGTCAATTTTAATTCGCTAATTTTCACATTTTTCACCAAGTCTGCCTTAGTGTTGTTGTTTTCAAAAGTAGAACTAGAATTGGTAGGTACATCTGGGGTAATTACGCTGAAAGCTGTTCCAATAGGGAATCCACTGCTAATTTTAAAAGTAGTTTGATTGTCTATTGTAAAAGTCAATAAATCATCAATAGCATTACAGGAAGTTATCAAAAGCATTAAAGTAACAACTGATAAATAAATTTTTGTTTTCATAGAAATGGGGTTTAATTTGCGATGAATTTTTAAAATGGTTGTGTATTAAAGTACGTAAATATTTTGAATTAGGTTTTTTAGCATACTGTGATTTCTTTGATTGAGAATTCAATCTGTACAAAGAAAAAGAATTTTTTTCAGAATTCAATTTTCAAATCAAAATATAAAAAGTATTTTTGCGCATGCAACACAACGTACTTATTTTAGATTTCGGATCGCAATACACACAGCTTATTGCGCGTAGAGTTCGCGAATTAAATATATTCTGCGAAATATTTCCTTACAATCATTTTCCGAGTGATTTATCCTCATACAAAGCAGTTATACTAGGAGGAAGCCCTTTTTCTGTTCGGTCAGAAGATGCGCCACATCCAGACTTATCTCAAATTAGAGGGAAACTACCATTGCTAGCCGTATGTTACGGAGCACAATACTTAGCTCATTTTAGCGGTGGCGAAGTAGCAGCCTCGAATACCAGAGAGTATGGTAGAGCTAATTTAAATTTCATTAAAGAAAATGAAGTTTTCTTTGAAGGGGTTTCAGAAAACAGCCAAGTTTGGATGAGTCATAGTGATAGCATCAAAGCGCTACCAGCCAATGGAGTAAAATTGGCGAGCACGCATGATGTAGAATTTGCAGCTTATAAAATTGAAGGTGAAACCACGTATGCAATTCAATACCACCCAGAAGTTTTCCATTCTACGGATGGATCAAAAATGCTGGAAAACTTTTTAGTAAAAATCGCAGAAGTTCCTCAAAATTTCACACCTGGTGCTTTCGTAGAGGAAATGGTAGCAGAATTAAAGGAGAAGTTACAAGACGATAAAGTAGTTCTTGGTCTTTCTGGTGGTGTAGATTCTACTGTCGCGGCAGTTTTATTGCATCAGGCAATTGGAAAAAATCTATACTGCATTTTTGTAAATAATGGTTTACTTCGTAAAAACGAATTCCAGAATGTATTAGACCAATACAAAGGAATGGGTTTGAATGTAAAAGGAGTTGACGCTGGTGATCGTTTCTTGTCTGAATTGGCGGGTGTTAGTGACCCAGAAACCAAACGCAAAATCATTGGACGTGTATTTATCGAAGTTTTTGATGATGAATCGCATCTTATTGAAGATGTAAAATGGTTGGCGCAAGGGACAATTTATCCAGATGTTATTGAATCTGTTTCTGTAAAAGGACCTTCAGCTACTATAAAATCGCATCACAACGTAGGCGGTTTGCCAGATTATATGAAACTTAAAATAGTAGAGCCTTTGCGCATGCTTTTTAAGGATGAAGTACGAAGAGTAGGAGCTTCATTAGGAATTGATCCTGAGTTATTAGGAAGGCATCCTTTTCCTGGACCTGGATTGTCAATTAGAATTCTAGGCGATATTACACCTGAGAAAGTGCAAATTTTGCAAGATGTTGATGCCGTTTTTATTGATGGATTAAAATCTTGGGGATTGTATGATAAAGTGTGGCAAGCAGGAGCAATTTTACTTCCTGTGAATAGTGTAGGCGTTATGGGTGACGAGCGCACGTATGAGAAAGTGATTGCGCTTCGTGCCGTCGAATCTACAGATGGTATGACCGCTGACTGGGTACATTTACCTTACGATTTCTTGATGAAAGTGTCAAACGACATTATCAATAAGGTAAAAGGAGTGAATAGAGTGGTGTATGATATTAGTTCAAAACCGCCAGCAACTATTGAGTGGGAATAAGACTTTAGATTAAAATACAATCTTTAGGTCAGCACTTTTTTTACTGTTGGCTATAAAACGGTATCAGATTTTTGGAATAAAATTTGATACCGTTCGTTATTAAGAATTGAATAATTTATAAATAAAAAGGATGAAATATTTTTTTGCGACTTGTATAATGACTTTGTTTTTTAATTCTAGTGTTTTTTCACAAGAGAAAACGACGACTCATAAAGTGGAGAAAGGGGAGACAATCAGTCAGATTGCGCAAAAGTATAATGTTACTCCATATGACATCTTTCAATTAAATCCCGATGCACAAAGTGGATTAAAACACAATAGTATTTTGTTGATTCCAAAAAACAAAAGCCAACAAAAAGTTGTGGTTCAAAAGAAGCCAGTTACAAAAATAATTACGCATAATGTCGCTCCAAAAGAGACTTTATATGGTATTGAAAAAAAATATGATGTTTCAGACGAAGCATTAAAAAAAGCAAATCCATTTTTGGAAAAAGAAGGATTGCAAATTGGGCAAACGCTTGTCATTCCGACGCAAATTGGTCAGAAGACTTCAAATTCAGTACAAAATCAAGTTGTTTTTCATGAAGTTTTACCAAAAGAAACTAAGTATTCCATTGCTAAAAAATACGATATTAGCATTGATGAATTAGAGAAAAAAAATCCTGAGATAGTTGCCAATTTACCAGTTGGTTTCAAATTGATTATTAAAGGGAATCCTTCAACTTCGGTACCAAAAGTAGAGAAAAGTACAGTTAGGGATCCTGCCAAAGAAATGGTACAAATACTTACTCCAGAACCAAGTCCAAAAATTAAATATATAGAGTATACGGTTAAGCCAAAAGAAACCTTGTTTAGGTTGTCTAAAATGGCTGGATTATCGCAAGAAGAAATGATTGCATTAAATCCTGATTTAGCTAAAGGTGTAGAAGTAGGAATGGTTTTAAGAGTTCCAGCATCAGCTGCTATTCCGCAAGAACCAGAAACTATAAAGGCTTATATTTCATTGTCAAAACAAAACGGTTTGAATGACAGAAAAAAATTGGTTTTGCTTTTGCCTTTCAACCTTTCAAAAATTGAAGGCGATACGATTAATTCGACTGCAATGCGTCTAAAAAAAGACAAGTTTTTAAACATGACATTGGATTTTTATGCTGGCGCTTTGATCGCAATTGATTCGGCTAAACAATTAGGACTAGCCATTGATGTGAGTATTTTTGATTCCCAAGAAACTAAAAATAGCTCTAATGTTGCAGCACTTATAAAAGCTAATAATTTAGAAAATGCGTCTGCTTTAATCGGGCCTTTTTATCAAAGTAACGTAGAGAAAACAGCCGAATTACTCAACAGCTACGAAGTGCCGGTGATTTCGCCATTATCTAAGGATACAGGCACTTCCTTTAGTAATATGTTGCAAACGATTCCAACAACCACTGTAGTTAAAAATGCGGTATTCGATTTCATGAGAGCTAAAAATGGTAATATTATAGCGGTCGTAGATAAGAAAAAAGTTTCGGTGATACAATTTATTCAAGAAAATCATAAGGACGTTAAGTTTTCAACGCTTACTGCAAATGGTGGTGTATCTGCCGAAAATCTTAAAAGTTTATTTGTTAAAGATCGTATCAATTATGTAGTAATGGAAACAGAAAATACAGGTATGATCAAAGCTACGATGGCTGTTTTGTTGAATGCGATGGCAGCATTTAAGGTACAATTGGTTATTTTAGAACCCAACGAAACATTAGACACTGATGAGATTAATTTTCAGAGCTTGGCCAAATTGAAATTAATGTATCCGTCTGTTACTCGTGAGAACCAATCGCCTGAAGCCTTGATTTTTGAGAAAGAATTTAAAAGGAAAAATAAAATATATCCGAGCACTTTTGCAACACGCGGATTTGATATCACTTTTGACACGATGATGCGATTGTCGCAAGATAAAAAATACCAAGAAACTATAGAAAGTACAGCAACCGAACAAGTCGATAATAAGTTCGAATTTTATAAAAAAGAAGACGGTGGCTATATTAATAAAGGCGTGTATATTTTATACTACGATACCGATTTAACCATAAAACAAGCCAACTAATGACATCAAAAGTAACGTACTTGGGAGATTTAAGAACTTTATCTGTTCACCTACAATCAGGAACTGAAATACTATCGGATGCTCCATTAGACAATAACGGAAAAGGAGCTGCTTTCTCACCAACAGATACAGTTGCGAATGCTTTGGCAAGTTGTATGATGACCGTTATGGGTATAAAAGCTCGCGATTTAGAAGTTGATTTACAGGGTTCTACTGCTGTAGTTACTAAAATTATGAATGCAGATCCAAGGCGTATTGGAGCGATTGATATTTCATTTGAAATGAACGGAGTTATTGCTGAAAAGAATAAAACTATTCTTGAAAGAGTTGCCATGACTTGTCCAGTATTTTTGAGTTTGCACCCTGAAATAGAAAAACGCATTAGTTTTAACTGGAAATAAACAGATTTGTATTTCAAGAGACAAGAAACAAGATTCATTAATAATTCTTGTTTCTTGTCTCTTGATTTTTTTTATAAATAATGGAACAAAATCAAAAACAACTTATCAAATTAGCGCATACCAAAATGCCTTTTGGTAAATATGAAGGAAGGTACCTCATTGACTTGCCAGAATACTACGTGGTATGGTATAGTAATAAAGGATTCCCAAAAGGAGAGTTAGGACAACAACTGCAACTCATTTACGAGCTGAAGCTAAATGGATTAGAGGAATTGATTCGAAATATTAAAAAAAGATACCCAAAACCACTATAAATTAGGAAATCTCTACTATTCTGAAGTTAAAATTAGTGTCTGATTGGAAACTTAAATTTCCAAATTATCTCATTTTCAAATTAGCTTTATCTCAATTTATAATTGTATTTTTGCCAAGTTTTTTACACAACTACAACACAAACAACAACAGAATGAATCAAACGAAATATATTTTTGTCACTGGCGGTGTGACTTCTTCCCTAGGGAAAGGAATCATAGCAGCATCATTGGCAAAATTGTTACAAGCAAGAGGATACCGTACAACCATCCAAAAGTTTGACCCCTATATTAATGTAGATCCAGGAACATTAAATCCTTATGAGCATGGAGAATGTTATGTAACTGATGATGGCGCAGAAACCGATTTAGATTTAGGTCATTACGAGCGTTTTTTAAATGTTCCAACTTCCCAAGCGAATAATGTTACAACTGGAAGGATTTATCTTTCGGTTATTGAAAAAGAAAGAAGAGGAGAATTTCTTGGTAAAACGGTTCAAGTTGTACCTCATATTACTAATGAAATCAAAGATAGAATGCAATTGCTAGGTAATTCTGGCGATTATGATATTGTGATTACAGAGATAGGTGGAACAGTAGGGGATATAGAATCCCTTCCTTATATTGAGTCGGTTCGTCAACTGGTTTGGGAATTAGGGGAGCATAACGGAATTGTTATTCACTTAACTTTAGTGCCCTATTTAGCTGCTGCAGGTGAGTTGAAAACAAAGCCAACACAGCATTCGGTAAAAACCTTGATGGAAAGCGGTATCAAAGCAGACATTTTAGTTTGTAGAACTGAGCATGAAATTTCAGAGGAATTGCGTAACAAATTGGCTTTATTTTGCAATGTAAAAAGAGAAGCGGTTATTCAATCTATTGATGCGTCTACAATTTATGAGGTTCCAAATTTAATGTTAGAGGAAGGACTTGATGTAGTGGCTTTGAAAAAATTAGATTTGCCTAAAAAAGCAGCTCCAGATTTAAAAAATTGGAATATTTTCCTGAAGCGATTAAAAAACCCTAAACATACGGTAAACATAGGTTTAGTTGGGAAATACGTAGAAATGCAGGATTGTTATAAATCTATTTTGGAGGCCTTTATTCATGCAGGAGCTGCAAATGAAACCAAAGTAAATGTAATTTCGATACATTCAGAACATATTGATGCCAACAACATCAAAGAAAAGTTCTCTAATTTAGACGCGATTCTTGTAGCTCCAGGTTTTGGGGAAAGAGGAATAGAAGGGAAAATAGCTGCTGTACAATACGCTAGAGAAAATAAAGTTCCGTTTTTCGGGATTTGTTTGGGTATGCAAATGGCCATTATAGAGCACGCTAGAAATGTGTTGGGGTTTGTAGATGCCAATTCAACAGAAATGAACGAACATACAGCTCATCCGGTTGTAAACCTTATGGAGGAGCAAAAAACAGTTACTGATAAAGGAGGAACTATGCGACTTGGAGCATGGAAATGCGACATCAAGAAAGAATCATTGGCCTATAAAATATATGGGAAAGAGACTATTTCAGAGCGTCACCGTCACCGTTATGAGTACAACAGCAGTTATGTAGAACAATTGCAAAAAGCAGGATTGCTTGCTACTGGGGTAAATCCAGATACCGGATTGGTTGAGATTGTAGAAATTAAAGATCATCCGTTTTTTATAGGAGTGCAATACCATCCAGAATACAAAAGTACCGTTGCCAATCCGCACCCTATTTTTGTTAATTTTGTTGCAGCGGCTGTACAAGCAAAGAAGAAATAATAGGGATGTAGTGAAACATTTACCGAAATTTGGTACTAATAGATTAAACACTTTTAAATATAATAATGGAACAAAAAAAATTTGACCTCAATTCGATTATCGGTTTTGCCTTAATTTTTGGTATTTTAGTTTTTATCATGTACCAAAACCAACCGGATCCAAAAGTGGTTGCAGCTGAAAAAGCTCAAAAAGAGTTACAGATTAAAACAGCAAAAGCCAAGGCTATAGAAGCAAAAATTGTTGAAAAAGCCGCTATTGCTGTAGCAGCAACTGGAGATTCTACCCAATTAGCTCAATTGCAAAAAACATTAGGTAATTTTGTCTATTCTGCTACCTTGCCTTCTGCAAAAGCTGGAATGACTACTATCGAAAATGAATTGGTAAAATTAACAATAGCCAACAAAGGAGGTTATATTGTTGAAGCTACTTTAAAAAAATTCGAAAAATTCAAAAAGGGTTCGGGTCAGTTAGTTCAACTGATAAAAGATAATAATGCGAACTTAAACGTACAATTACTCACTTCAGATAATCGTACTTTAAATACTAAAGATTTGTATTTTGAGCCATCATTAACAAAAATTGGTTCAGACCAAGTTTTGTCCATGAAATTAAAGGCTGGAGCCAATGAGTTCTTAGAGTACAAATATATTTTGAAGCCAAATGATTACATGATTGGTTTTGATATTCGTTCACAAGGATTGAATAAAGTACTGAATACGGCTAAACCATTAGATCTAGAATGGAACCTAAAAGCAAATAGAAATGAAAAAAGTATTTCATACGAAAATAAATATACCGAAATATATTTTGAGCATAAAGACGGTAAAGTAGACTATGCCGGACTTGGAGCAACAGAGAATGAGCTGCTTGAAAAACCAACATTTATAGCTTTCAAACAACATTTTTTCTCTACTATATTAGTTTCCAAAACTCCATTTGAAAAGGCGCAAGTAACATCAACGAACTTGATGAATGATGAAAAAGTAGATACAACATTTACTAAATCATTTAAAGCAAATATTCCTTTAGCCTTTACTAATGGTGAAATTGATCATAAATTAAGTTGGTACATGGGGCCATCTGATTTTAAAACATTGGCTAGTTATGATTTGAATTTAGAGAAAATTGTAACTTTAGGTTGGGGAATAATCGGGTGGATCAACCGTTTTATATTTGTACCATTATTTGGTTTCTTAGGATCGTATATTGCGTATGGTATTGCAATTATTATTTTTACAATACTGATAAAATTGGCCATGTCACCGATAACTTTCAAATCATTCTTGTCTCAAGCAAAAATGAAGTTATTGCGTCCAGAAATTGCAGAATTGGGTGAGAAATTCAAGAAAGATCCCATGAAAAAGCAACAAGAAACAATGAAATTATACAACAAAGCAGGAGTTAATCCTATGGCTGGTTGTATACCTGCATTGATTCAAATGCCTTTTTTGATGGCCTCGTTTCAGTTTTTTCCATCCGCATTTGAGTTGAGACATAAAAGTTTTCTTTGGGCAGACGACCTTTCCTCTTTTGACGAAATTGTAAAATTGCCTTTTTACATTCCTTTTTATGGAAATCATATCAGTTTGTTTCCTATTCTTGCTGCGATAGCCATTTTCTTTTATATGAAAATGACATCTGGTGATCAACAAATGGCTGCTCCACAACAAGAGGGAATGCCAGATATGGCTAAAATGATGAAAATAATGATTTATGTTTCGCCCATAATGATGTTGTTTTTCTTTAATAGTTACGGTGCTGGATTGAGTTTGTATAACTTCATTTCAAATTTGATTACTATCGGAATTATGATTGTCATCAAAAGGTACTTTATCGACAGTGATAAGATTCACGCTCAAATTCAAGAAAATAAGTTGAAAGAGCCGAAAAAACAAGGTAAATTCCAGAAAAAACTTCAAGAAGTGATGGAACAAGCCGAGGCTCAAAAAGCACAACAAAAGAAAAAGTAATTCCTATACAAGCTCTCAGAAATGAGAGCTT
The DNA here is from genome assembly GCF_056428945.1 of Flavobacterium sp. GNP010. Lineage (NCBI taxonomy): Bacteria > Pseudomonadati > Bacteroidota > Flavobacteriia > Flavobacteriales > Flavobacteriaceae > Flavobacterium > Flavobacterium sp. GNP010. The sequence continues at coordinate 40,431 of NZ_JBWJVK010000026.1, forward strand.
TTTTTTTGTTTACATAATTCAAATTAACAGTTATGGTCTTCGTATGTATCGCTGTTAAGGATTTGAACTCTACTTTTAAATAAGTAAAGTTATATATGTAGTGAGTTGAAATTTGTATAAGAAATACAGCAGTGTTACAGTGCCCTTTATAGTTGTATCCGTACTCTTTGTAAATAATTTGTAAATTTGCTAAAATAAAAATGTAAATTATCAGTTTCATAAGTATGTTCAAACACTAAGTAATAATGAAAAAACACCACATTAATTTTATTGTCCTTTTAGCTGTAATGTTTTTTAGCCAAAATATTTTAGCCCAAACCGAATTCAACAAGTTGGATGTAAACGGAAAAAAGCATGGACTCTGGAAAGGCGTTTTTGAGGAATCAAAAAGACCTCGATACGAAGGGACGTTTGATCATGGTAAGGAAGTAGGGATTTTTAGTTTTTATGATGATACAAAAGCCAAGTCTATCATAGCTACAAGGGAATTTAATGCAAAAGACAATTCAGCCTACACAATTTTTTATGATCAAAATAAAAATAAAGTTAGTGAGGGTAAAGTAGTTAATAAATTATTTGAAGGACAGTGGAAATACTACCACCAGGCTTCAAAAAATATAATGACTACGGAGAATTATAGTAAGGGTAAGCTCGATGGATTGCGTACCGTTTTTTATATCAGCGGTAAGGTTGCTGAAGAAATAAATTATAAAAATAATTTGAAAAATGGTTTTTACAAAAAATATACTGAAAAAGGGTTTGTTCTAGAAGAGTCGATTTTTAAGAATAATATTTACAATGGTTTAGCTATTTTCAGCGATGCAAATGGCAATATTGTTTCAAAAGGACAATTTGTAAATGGCAAAAAATCAGGTGTTTGGCAGTTTTTTGAAAAAGGAAAATTAGTCAAAGAAACGAATATGAGTTTTCCTGAAAATGCAACAAAATCCGAAAATAAATAACGATATTCTTAACAAGTTCTGTTGTAAATGTTTTGTAACTTTGCCTCCTTATAAAATTGTAATTTTTTAAAGATGAAGCGTGTAGTTGTAGGACTTTCTGGAGGTGTAGATTCAAGTGTTGCAGCGTACTTATTGCAGCAACAAGGGTATGAAGTTATTGGACTTTTTATGAAAAATTGGCATGATGATTCGGTAACGATTTCAAATGAATGCCCATGGCTCGAGGACAGTAACGATGCCTTATTGGTGGCCGAAAAATTAGGGATTCCTTTCCAAACGGTTGATTTAAGTGAAGAATACCAAGAGAAAATCGTTGACTATATGTTTAGCGAATATGAAAAAGGGCGTACTCCAAATCCTGACGTTCTTTGTAACCGTGAAATAAAATTTGAAGTTTTTATGAAAATTGCATTAAGTCTTGGAGCTGATTTTGTAGCGACAGGGCATTATTGTCAAAAAAGTGAAACCGAAGTTAATGGAGAAACGGTTTATCAACTTAAAGCAGGTGCAGATTCTAATAAAGATCAATCTTATTTTCTATGTCAATTATCGCAAGAGCAATTAGCGAAATCTCTGTTTCCTATTGGAGCATTAACCAAGCCTGAAGTTCGAGAAATAGCAACTGAAATGGAGCTAATCACTGCCGAAAAGAAAGATTCGCAAGGTTTGTGTTTTATTGGTAAAGTACGTTTGCCAGAGTTTTTACAGCAAAAATTGCAACCCAAAGAAGGCTTAATCATTCAAATCGATAAAAATGATTCGGTTTACAATACTGAAATCCCCACAGGTTTATCAATTGAAGAAGAGCTAAAAGTGGTTGCTGCTCCACTACTTTATACTCCGCAAATGGGTAAAGTAGTTGGGAAACATCAAGGAGCGCATTATTTTACAACTGGACAACGCAAAGGCTTAAATGTGGGTGGAACAACTGATCCCCTGTTTATCATAGCTACCGATGTAGAAACGAATACGATTTATACGGGATTAACGAGCCAGCATCCGGGACTTTTCAAAAAAGCCTTATTTATTGATAAAACAGAGGTGCACTGGATTCGAAAAGATTTATCTTTACTCAATGGAGAAAAGATGCAAGTAATGGCAAGGATTCGCTACAGGCAGCCATTGCAGCGTGCTACTTTGCATCAATTTGAAAATGGGATGTACGTAGCTTTTGATGAACCACAATCTGCAATAACCAAAGGACAATTTGTAGCTTGGTATTTAGGGGAAGAATTAGTTGGATCAGGAGTAATTTCTTAATGTAGTGTTTCATTAAAAATAGGATATAAAAATAGATTTTTTTAAAATTTAGTACATTCAAGAAAATTTAAAAAAAGTAATACATCATCACGAAATTTGAAAATATAGGCGCTTTAAATAACGAATTTAAATATGAAAAAATTTTTTCTTTTTCTTTTTTTACTACTAACTGCAACTGGTTTTTCGCAACAAGATGCTTGGGTTTATTTTAACGGCAAACCTAATTCTCAAACGTTTACTTCTGATCCATTAAAAATGCTATCTCAAAGAGCGTTGGATCGAAGAACCAACCAAAATATACCATTAGATTTAAAAGATGTTCCAGTTGAGTTAACGTATATTAGTCAGGTAAAAAATGCTTCGGGGATAACAGTTATGGCAAAATCGAAGTGGCTGAATGCGCTTCATATTCGTGGATCTCAAGCTAATATTAATGCTTTAGCTTCGTTGCCTTTTGTGAGTAAAGTTGATTTTGCGGATAAATCATTAAACCAAACTGCAAGAATAGCAAAGAATTCAAAAACTCAAAAGGTAAATAAAACACAGAAAATAAAGATTGACTATGCCTACGGTTCTTCATCGAATCAAATTCAAATGCTCAACGGACAAGCTTTACACCAACAAAACTTTACAGGCTCGGGTAAAATTATTGCAGTAATGGATGGTGGGTTTCCCGGTGTAAATACAGCACAGCCTTTTCAGAGATTACGAACCAACAATCAGATTTTGGGTGGTTATAATTATGTAGCACGTAATCCAAATGTGTATACTGCAGATTCACATGGAACTTTAGTGCTTTCTACAATGGGAGGCTACAAGGAAAATTCATTAGTGGGAACTGCGCCAGATGCTTCTTATTATTTATTTATTACAGAAGATGTTGCCTCAGAAAATCCTGTTGAAGAATCACTTTGGGTTGAAGCAGCAGAAAGAGCGGATAGTTTAGGAGTCGATATTATCAATACCTCTTTGGGGTATTTTGAATTTGATAATCAAGCATATAATCACACGTATAGCGAAATGAATGGAAGCACTGCTTTTATGACCCGTGGATCAGAAGTTGCATTCAGTAGAGGTATGTTGTTAGTCACTTCTGCTGGAAATTCCGGTAATTCTTCTAATCCTTATATTGCAGTACCTGCAGATGGTATTTCGGTATTAGCCATAGGTGCGGTGAACGCTTTAGAAGTTTTGACTTCGTTTAGTTCGAGAGGACCTTCTTTTGATGGAAGAATTAAACCCGATATCATGGCTCAAGGACAAGCAGCTGTAGTATCAGATCCGGCTGGAAATATTGTAACAGCTAATGGAACTTCTTTTTCTAGTCCAATCATGGCGGGAATGGTTGCTTGTTTGTGGCAGGCATTTCCTCAAAAATCAAATAAAGAAATTAGAGAGTTAATTGTGAAGGCATCAGATAGATTTTCTGCGCCCAATAATCAATATGGCTATGGTATACCTGATTTTGCTTTGGCTGTTCGTAATCAATTAGCAATCGAATCAAATAATGATGATGATTTTGTAGTGTATCCTAATCCAGCTAGTGATACCATCTCGTTTGCATTACCTGCAAAATTTACAAACGGAATAATTGGAATTTACTCTATTTTAGGACAAAAAGTACTGGAGCAAAGTATCACTCCGGAAACACCAGCTATTTCTTTGAAATCGTTACAAGAAGGGTTCTATTTTTATATTTTGGAAACGGATGGTTTTTCAAAAAAAGGGAAAATAATTAAAAAATCATAGTTCAATTTGTTCATGAATAAAATCACAACACTTTTTAAGATTAAATATCCAATTATCCAAGGCGGAATGATTTGGAATAGTGGTTATAAACTAGCCAGTGCAGTAAGTAACGCTGGCGGTTTAGGCTTGATTGGTGCAGGTTCTATGTATCCCGAAGTATTGCGCGAACACATTCAAAAATGTCAAAAGGCCACCTCAAAACCTTTTGGAGTAAATGTTCCGATGTTGTATCCCAATATCGAAGAAATCATGAAAATTATCGTTGATGAAGGTGTCAAAATCGTTTTCACATCGGCAGGAAACCCAAAAACATGGACAGCTTACTTGAAAGAAAATGGCATAACTGTTGTTCATGTAGTTAGTAGCTCTGTTTTTGCATTAAAAGCTCAAGATGCAGGAGTCGACGCAATTGTTGCTGAGGGTTTTGAAGCTGGAGGCCATAATGGAAGAGAGGAAACTACTACCCTTGCTTTAATTCCGATAGTGAAAGAAAAAATTACAATTCCCTTAATAGCCGCAGGAGGTATTGCAACCGGACGCGCAATGCTTTCCACTATGATTTTAGGAGCTGATGGGGTTCAGGTAGGGAGTAGATTCGCAGCGTCGATTGAATCTTCAGCACATGATAATTTCAAGGAAACAATTCTTAATGTAAAAGAAGGTGATACTCAATTGACTTTAAAAGAGCTTGCTCCAGTTCGCTTGATTAAAAATAAATTTTATCAGGATGTGCAGCAATTGTATGAAAAAGGACCGAGTAAAGAAGAGTTACTTGGATTATTAGGAAGAGCAAGAGCAAAACGAGGTATGTTTGAGGGTGATTTAATTGAAGGAGAGTTAGAGATTGGTCAAGTAGCAGGATTAATTCATGATATTAAATCAGCCGCTGCAATTATAGAGGAAATGATTACTGATTTTGAATCAGCTAAGAGAGAGGTGATTAATTTTGATTTTTAAAGGATGACGAAAGCTAAAATATATATCGGATTTTTATTTTTACTAATGGGATTACAGCAATCTTATGGGCAAAATTATAAGTTTAAAACCACCGGCTTTAGTGTTTTAGAAAAAACAGAAAAAGGGAAATGGGGTAAATGGACTGATTTAGATTTGGTTAACATTTTAGTCTCTTTGGATACTAATAAAAATAGAATTGTAGTCTATTCTCAGATTATTCAATTATTTGAAATCATAGATTATCAGCCTATAGAAGAGAATGATACCGACATTGTGTATTCGTTTACTTGTAAAGATAATGAAGGCCTAGATTGTACAGTTTCTATCATTACTAGAAAAAAACAAGAAAATAGGAAGCAATTGTATATCAATTATGAAGATCGGATTATTGTGTATAATATTTTTAATATGTAGTGATTTGGATAAAAAACGCTTCAATTTGATTAGTTAAATCGTTCAAATTGAAGCATTTTTATTAAATTTTAATTTCTACAGAGTTTGTAATTTAAAGCTTTTCAATATCTTTTATAAAATCATCATACTCTAAATAAAACAATTCCAGAGCATTCATTTTTTCATAATAAAAGTCAAATATTTCATCCCAATAGTTGCGATTACTAACTCCGACTCCTAGTTTTTCAACCCAAATTCTGCTAATTGTTTTGCCGCTTTCTAATGTGTGTTCTTTTTCGAAAACTAAATCTTTGATAAATTCTTCTTCCAGAATGTTTTTTAACGCTTCGAGTTTTTCAAAATAAGCTATTCTTTTTTCGTCATTGCGATGCTCAATATCGATTAACACTTGCGCTTTTTTATTGTCAACATAAAATTTAAAAGAAAAATCCTTGATTTTAGTGTCGTATAGAACCCATTTTCTGGGATATTTTTCTGCAAATTCTATCCAGAATTCTCTTTTTAATCGCTGTGTTTCTTCTTTACTGTACATTTGTGATAACTTTTTGGTTTTAGAAAAACTTGCGAAAATGTATTTTCTAAACTATATTTATATGCTATTTAAAATGCAAAAATAGACTTTGATTATGGATTTTCAAGAATTTTTACAGTATGTTCCTAAATTAATTCAAGCAAGGCTTCCAGCTTTTGACGCACATGAGAAAATGGCTCCTTTAGAACGATTAGATAGCTTGAGAAGTAGTAACATAGCAGATAAGAAACCGCGAACAGCCGCAGTAATGATGCTTTTTTATCCTAAAAATGAAATAACACATTTGGTATTAATAGTCCGAAATTCCTATGAAGGGGTTCATTCTGCTCAAATAGCATTTCCAGGTGGAAAATACGAATTAGAAGACGAAAATTTTGCTCAAACAGCATTGCGGGAAACGCATGAGGAAATAGGAATACATCCTAATAAAATTGAAATTCTAAAACCATTTACTGAATTGTATATTCCGCCTAGCAATTTCATGGTGTATCCTTTTTTGGGTATTAGTCAGGAAGAATTGGTTTTTACACCACAACCGTCTGAAGTGGCACATATTATAGAATTGCCGTTGTCGGTTTTTTTAGATGATGCACTTGTAGTAGACACAAATATGTCCACATCATACGCTGATAACATCAGTATTCCGGCTTTTAAAATCGAAGAATATATTGTTTGGGGAGCAACGGCAATGATAATGAGTGAGTTAAAAGAGGTGGTAAACGAGGTGCTAATTCGAAAATAGGAATACTTGAGTAAAAAAAGCAATTAGGTCTATAGTTTTATTATAATAACGTTATGTTTGTGTCCTAAACTTCAAATATAATTTTCGTAAATTTGTAGACCAAATTCACAAAAAAACACACAATTTTATGGGATTGTTGAAGAGAAATCCTTTCGGACACCTATTATTTATAAAAAAATGGCTCATCCGAATCTTCGGAGTTGTAACGCACAGACGGTATAGAGGATTTAATGAATTGCAAATCGAGGGTTCGGAGATAATTAGAAATTTACCAGACACTAATGTACTTTTTATTTCCAATCACCAAACCTATTTTGCTGATGTTGTTGCGATGTTTCATGTTTTTAATGCAAGCTTAAGTGGTCGCGATGATACTATCAAGAATGTTTGCTATTTGTGGCAACCTAAAATGAATATTTATTATGTAGCCGCTAAGGAAACGATGCAAGCTGGTTTTTTGCCACGTATTTTGGCATACGCAGGCGCGATTTCAGTAGAACGGACTTGGCGCGCCAAAGGTGTTGATGTCAAGGAGAAAAAAGATATCAATCCAAACGATACAGAGAATATCAAAATTGCGTTGGCAGATGGTTGGGTTATTACATTTCCGCAAGGGACGACTAAGTCTTTTAAGCCGGTTCGTAAGGGAACAGCGCATATTATAAAACAGCATCGTCCTATTGTTGTCCCAATTGTTATAGATGGTTTTCGCCGTTCGTTTGATAAAAAAGGACTACGCATGAAGAAGAAAGGAATCCTACAATCTTTTATCATTAAAGAACCTCTGGACATTGATTACGATAACGATACCATTGAAGAAATTGTAGAAAAAGTAGAATATGCAATAGAGCAACATGCTTCATTTCTAAAAGTTATTCCAGCTGAAGAAATTAAAGAACAAGAGGAATTGAATAAATTAAGAAAATGGGAGTATTAAAAATATAATTCTAAAAAAAAAGTCTTAAAATTCAATGATTTTGAATTTTAAAACTTTTTTTTTACACTAAAGATCGATTTTCTTTAATTCTTTGTAATTGGCATACAATCGACGAAGTAAAGTGCCATATAGTAATCGATAAAATAACCAAAGTAAGCCAAATAGCGCAATACTGAATATACTTAAAACTGCAATTGTAATAGCCATAATTTTAGCACTACTATTTATTTGTTGCTTGAAAGCATCCATTTCAGGATTGTAGGCAAATACAATAATAAAACCTACGATTAAACTAAACACTAACATTCCTAAATTATACCAAACATAATATTGAACTGTTTTTCTGGTCTTTAAGATATCCTGCATCAATTGTTTAGTTGAGGCAATTGTAGATATTACTTTATATCTTTTATAAAAAGAAAAAATAAAAATCAAAATTACAGCATAATTGGCATAATTTATTAGCTCAAAATAGTCAATTAATTCAGAATGTTGGATGTTTTTTAAATATCCGTCTGAGTCAAAACAAAAACTCAAACAAGTCCACAATAAAACTTCCAAAATGCTAATAATCAAAATCCACTTCACAATCGAAGACGATTTTTTATGAATCATTTTATAAATCTCGGTTTCCGATATTTGATTAAAAGAATTATCACTCTTTTGCCAATCTTTTTTTAATAAATCCAGCTCTTTCATATTCCCATTGGATTTAAAATTTTCTTTAATTTCCCTTTTATTCTATTCATTTTCACTCTTGCATTTACTTCGCTAATTCCTAAAGTTTCTGATATTTCTTGATAATCCTTATCTTCTAGGTACATAAATATTAACGCTTTTTCAATGTCATTCAGCTGGTAAACAGCTTTGTACATTAATTTTAATTGTTCTTCCTCTTCATAATCGTATTCTACATCATTCAGGAAATGTTGTCGACCCTCAAATTCAACTGTATTTATGGATCGTTTGGTTTTTCGGTACAAAGTAATCGCCGTATTCAGCGCGACTCGATAGGCCCAAGTCGAAAATTTACTTTCGCCTCTAAATTTTGGGAAAGCTTTCCATAATTGAATCGTAATTTCCTGAAACAAATCCTTATGTGCATCGTCACCATTAGTATATAATCGACAAATCTTGTGGATTATATTCTGATTTTCTTGCAATTGCTTGACAAAAGTTTGTTCTAGGTCCGTACTCATATATACGTTAGTATTTCAATAGTAGATTTTGTTACAAAGTAAACGCTAAATTGATTATTTTCATATTCATCTTTACATGGTGCGACGCCATCAGGAGCACAAATTTTTTTTTCTTCATTCAAACCAGTCCCGCTGTACATTACAATCTTTATTTTTTTAAAATAAAAAAATAAAGGATTTCCATTGCCATCGGGGCTATTTTACACGGGTATTTTTCTGAAGACTTTTTCCTTAAATGGAATGTATCAAATTTTGTTTTATAAAAAAAAAGTCCTTTATGAATATTTCATAAAGGACTTTATCGTAAGGATTATTGGTTATTTTTTGCAATCAGAATAATCTACACTAAAAGTGTATTTTTTATCAGTAACTTTTTGAACTGCAGGATTGTTTCTGTGGTCTGGTTTGTATGCTGCTCCAGTTCCTAAATCTACTCCCATACCCAATATTCCAAATGAGAAAACGCTAAGAATAAAATTCCCTGTTCTAAAAGCGTTTTTAAATGTTTGTTTTTTAGTTTCGCAACCATCTTCTTTCAATTCAACATTTAATGATTTGTTTCTTGGAAATAATGCGGTTACTTGCCCATTACCCATTTTTTGTCCATCAACATAAATTTCTGCATTAGGACGATCTTTAGCAACAATTGTACCTTCATATTTGCTTCCTCCAAACATTACACCGCAGCTATTTAACATAACTAGTATTGATAATGAAACAACAATAGTTGAAATTCTTTTTTTCATAAGTGAAAATATTTTTTAAGTTAGAATTAATTATGTAGCTAAATTAGTAGTAATAATATATCGAATGCAAATATTTTCTTGTTTTTTTATTACCTTTTTAGTAATCAATTCATTTACTTTGGCTTACACAAAATTGATTGTATGCTAATTCCTTTAATCTTCCCTAACTTTGTAATTAATTATATTATTTAAAAAATGAACATCCCAAATTCAACTTTACCTAGAATAGTTATTATCGGAGGCGGGTTTGCAGGAATTGCATTAGCCAAAAAATTAAAAAATAAAAAAGTACAAGTGGTGCTTTTAGACAAACACAATTACCATACTTTTCAGCCTCTTTTATATCAAGTAGCCACAGGCGGACTCGAAGCCGGTTCCATAGCCTACCCAATCCGTAAAGTGATTCAAGAATATGATGAATTTTATTTCAGGCTTACTAATGTCCAGGAAATAGACACTAAAAACCAAAAAATAATCGCCGAGATTGGCGAATTAAGTTACGATTACCTCGTTATTGCTACCGGTTCTAAAACTAATTATTTCGGCAATAAGGAAATTGAGCGTAATAGCATGGCCATGAAAACCATACCGCAGTCGCTGAATATTAGGAGTCTGATTCTTGAAAATTTTGAACAAGCTGTTTTAACCACCGATGTAGCCGAACAAAACAGTCTCATCAATTTTGTTCTCGTAGGTGGCGGACCAACAGGAGTTGAGCTTGCAGGAGCTTTGGCTGAAATGAAAAAAGCCATTCTGCAAAAAGATTATCCCGATCTTGATATTGCCAAAATGGAAATTAATTTGATTCAAAGTGGCGACAGAATCTTGAATACCATGAGTGAGAAATCCTCTCAAGCCGCCGAAGAATTCCTAACCAGTTTGGGTGTGAAAATTTGGAAAAATGTTCGTGTAACAAATTATGATGGCCGCACGATTACCACAAATTCCGATTTGACTTTTGAAACCGCCACGGTAATCTGGACAGCAGGCGTTCAAGGGGCTCTTGTTGCAGGATTGGATGGTAATTCTTTAGTTGAAAAAGTAGAACGCATACGTGTCAATGAATTCAGTCAAGTAGTAGGCTACAAAAACATTTTTGCAGTAGGAGACATTGCTTCCATGGAATCTGAAACTTATCCGCAGGGACATCCCATGATGGCGCAACCAGCTATGCAACAAGGCGAATTATTGGGTGAAAACGTAGTGAAACTAATTGAAAATAAATCCATGCAAGCTTTTGAATACAATGACAAAGGTTCTATGGCAACCATTGGAAGAAATAAAGCGGTTGTCGATTTGCCAAAATACCATTTCAGTGGTGTTTTTGCATGGTTCGTATGGATGTTTGTTCACTTGTTTTCCCTTATTGGATTCAAAAATAAAGCGGTCGTATTCCTGAATTGGGTCTATAATTACATTCGTTTTGATCGTGAAGGAAGATTAATCATTAGACCTTACAAAAAGAAAAGTTTTACCACTTTTACGAGTGATGAAATGTAATTGTCGAAAGTCTTAAAGTCAAATGTCGAAAGTGTTTTAAGTTGTTTGTCATTCGACTTTTACTTTTTACGTGCATTATCATGCGATAAAAACCAAAATAACTCATTCAAATAGCGCTCTAAATTCTCTTTATCTCTAGGTGAATATTTAAATCAATCTCAAAAATTAGTAGTATGAGGATAGTCATTTTACTTTAAGACTTTTGACTTTTAAACGATACGGCTAAAACTCTTTTTCTTTATAATAATTCACCATCAAATTCACAAATTTGCTGTAGCCTTCCATACCGTCTTTTTGTTGGTTTACTTTCAAGAATTGGTCGTAAAAAGCATGGAAACCTTTATCGATAATTGTGTCGTATTGCTTCCAGAACTGCTCGCTTTCCTTGTAGTTTTTTAAAATTCCGGGATGAACTGTTTTTAATAATTGTTTAAAAATAGCCTCGTCTCTGGCTTGCCAATTGCTTAAACAATACCGCAAAGCCATGCTGTAACCTGAATACTTGATGTATAAATTATCGTTTTTTACAGAAGCCAGAAAGCCAATAAAATTGCATTCACTTTCGCTAGCATAACCCAATTGGTGCGCCATTTCATGATTAGCAGTCATTGGGAAACTATACATTGGGCCCAAATAATTAACCTGCGCTTCATTGGTAAACGGATTCAAATAGCCGCCAAAACCCATATAGGTCAAGGGCAAACTAATCAGTGATTTTTTAACGCTTAAATGGTTGTAGGTGAAATACGAATGTTTTTCAGCTAGTTTTTTGTATCCATTTAAATTCATCTTAAAAACTTGATTTTGGGAGTAAGGAAATACTACTTTCAAATTATCATTTTTTGCAAGTTGTTTTTGAATGGCGTTTGTTTTAGTGATTAACTTTTTGGTAAAAGCCAATAAATCAGCATCAGAATAGTCTTTTTTAATTTCCATTTTTTCAAAAAGCGGTTGGCGGTAATAATTCAAAGCCCACAGCGAATGAAACAAAAAATAGAATACCGAAACAAAACTTAACAGCGATAATATATTGCTTTTCCATTCTAATTTCCACGATTTTCGTTGTTTCCAAAACCATTTCAAAATGAAGGCGATGACAACAACATAAATTAAATCGCCTAGAGAAAATGGAATACGACCTATCATTAATCTGGAAAATTGTGAAACTATTGGATAGAAACCGTTGCTATAAAATTGTTCCACTTGTAACGGAAAATAAGGGAGAACTTGTAGGACTAGTATCTGGACAAAAAGTAGGGTAGAAAGAATATATTTTGTTCGCACAAGTTGAATTTTAGTCTTGTAAATATAATTACAATATCAATTAGTATCAATAAAGAATTTAAACTTTGTAACTTTGACCTTTGTAACTATAAAACCTCAAATATTAATAAATGAGTCAAGAAATAAGAAATCTGGAACCAAAAGCGCTTTGGAATAAGTTTGCCGATTTAAATGCTGTACCGCGACCTTCTAAAAAAGAAGATCGAGTAATTGCGTTTATGAAAAACTTTGGCGAAAGCCTTGGATTAGAAACTTTTGAAGATGAAATTCGCAATGTAATTATCCGTAAACCCGCAACGGCTGGGATGGAAAGCCGAAAAGCAATTGTGCTTCAAGGACATTTAGATATGGTGCATCAAAAAAATTCGGACACTGTATTTGATTTTGATACACAAGGAATTGATATGTATGTAGATGGAGATTGGGTTCGTGCTCGCGGAACTACGCTTGGTGCTGATAACGGTCTTGGAGTTGCAGCTATAATGGCAATTTTAGAAAGTACTGATATACCGCATCCTGCAATAGAAGCTTTGTTTACTATTGATGAGGAGACCGGAATGACGGGTGCATTGAACTTAAAAGGAGGAATCCTGCAAGGTCAGATCTTGTTGAACATGGATACTGAAGAAGACGATGAAATAGACATAGGGTGCGCAGGAGGAATTGATGTTACGGCCACTGCGGAGTATGATGAAGAGGAAACTCCAGAAGGATCTGTAGGATATACGATTACTGTGAAAGGTTTGAAAGGCGGGCATTCTGGAATGGATATTCACAAAGGGTTGGGTAATGCCAATAAAATTATGAACCGATTGTTATTTGATGGTTTTGATAATTTTGGTTTGCAAATTGCTGAAATAAAAGGTGGAAGTCTTCGTAATGCGATTCCGCGTGAAAGTCAAGCAAAAGTAATTATTGCCGAAGTGTATGATGAAGCTTTTGTTTTTGACATGCAGCAAATTGTAAACGAAATCAAAACGGAGTTAAAAACAACAGAACCAACTTTAGAAGTTGTTTTTGAAAAAATGGATTCAACTCCTGCTAAAGTAATGCCTTCAATTGCTCAATTTTACTTTGTAAGAGCAATGTATACTGCTCATAATGGCGTTTATAGAATGAGTGCTGATTTTGACAATTTGGTGGAAACATCAAACAATATTGCAAAAGTAATTGTTGGCGAAGGACAACTTTCAGTACAATGTTTAACACGTTCTTCGGTTGAAACCTCTAAATTTGATTTGGCGAATGCGTTGCGTTCTGCTTTTGAATTAATGGGTTGTGAAGTTGAATTTTCGGGTTCCTATCCGGGTTGGACACCAAATTCTGAATCAGAGATTTTAGATGTTTTAGTTCCAATTTATGAAAAACAAAACGGCGAAAAACCAAAAGTAGTGGCATGTCACGCAGGATTAGAATGTGGAATTCTGGGAACAAACTATCCGGATATGGATATGATTTCTTTTGGACCAACGATTCACGGCGCACATTCCCCAGATGAAAGAGCAAGTATTTCTTCTTCTCAGAAATTCTGGAAATTTGTATTGGAGATTTTAGCTAATATTCCAGTGAAATAGTATTCAGTGTTCAGTATTAAAAAAAATAGTGTTCAGTAACAAACGAAACTGAACACTATAATCTGAATACTGAACACTAATTTTTAGTCTCTTTTAGGACTGTTCTTCTTATCTCTTTTTTC
>NZ_JBWJVK010000027.1:0-46271 GCF_056428945.1 Flavobacterium sp. GNP010
AAAATACGGGATTCTAAGGCTCTTTTTATTTTAGACTTTCGGATAGCAGTGATTTAACTTATAATATTTAAACAAATATAGTATTTTAGTTCACGTGACAACAATTTGAAATCCATTCGCTGAATTAGAAATTAAAACTGGAAAAATTACTCCAACTTTATGAAACTAAAGAAACCTGAAACTTCTAAAACCTGAAACTAAAAATAGAAAATTTAGAGATTGTGATAAAAAAGGTTAATTTTGGAGTTGTCCAATTATACTAAAAATGACCTTCACAAAAACCACCGAACAATCTTCAAAATACGAACATTTAGAAAAAATGTCGGTTCAAGAATTGTTGTCTAATATCAATCAGGAAGACAAAACCGTTCCGCTTGCTGTAGAAAAAGCGTTGCCACAAATAGAAATTTTAGTGACTGAAATCGTTGCTAAAATGAAACTAGGTGGTCGATTATTCTACATTGGAGCTGGAACTTCGGGCCGTATTGGAATCCTTGATGCTTCGGAATGTCCGCCTACGTTTGGCGTTCCTTTTGATTTAGTAATCGGGATTATTGCCGGTGGCGATACCGCTGTTCGCAAAGCAGTAGAAAATGCAGAAGACAACCCCACACAAGCCTGGATTGACTTGAAAGCTTTCGATATAAATGAAAATGACGTAGTTATTGGCATTGCAGCCTCAGGAACTACGCCTTATGTTATTGGTGGCTTGCAAGCTTGTAACGAAAATAACATTACTACGGGAAGCATTTCTTGTAATGCTGGAAGTCCGCTTTCTAAAACTTCAAAATTTCCTATAGAAGTAATTGTAGGACCAGAATTTGTAACTGGTAGTTCCCGCATGAAAGCAGGAACGGCGCAAAAGCTAGTCCTCAACATGATTAGCACTGCCACAATGATTCAACTAGGAAAAGTAAAAGGCAACAAAATGGTCGACATGCAACTCAGCAACAGCAAACTGGTAGATCGTGGGGTAAAAATGATAATGGAAGAAATTCAAGTGTCTTATGATGAAGCTAGTGAACTGTTACAAAAATACGGCAGCGTAAGAAAAGCTGTTGATTTTTACCAGTCTAAATAATGGTATTCCTTTTTTATTTTGGATTGGCATTGCTACCTATTCTATGGATCTTTTCACTCTATTTATTACGAAAATGGAAGTACATCAAGATCTTTTTATTATTAAATATTTTTTTAATAGCAGTATATTTCTTTTTGATTTTTCATTCTATTTTATACTTTTTTAAAACGGATCCTTTAGGACTAAAAACCATTTTTTTATTCTTATATTTAATGATTTTTCAAACATTGATGAATTTTATTTTCTCACTTTATTATCAATACAAACATAAATAAATGGCCACGAATAAAGAACTATTATCAAAAGGAATAAAATATCTTGCAGGCGCTTTACCCCTATTATTTTTGGGACCAGCGGTAATTTATAATGCCTTTATGAATAAAGAAAACAACTGGCATTACCTCGTTTTGGCAATTGGTATTCTTGCCTGTGGTGCTGCCATGTATTTGATGTATGCCGGTTTAAAATTTATTATGAAAAGTTTATTTAACGACTGATGGAAGATCTCATTCACATTCAAAAAACATTTGATAAAGTCATCTGGGTTGGAAAAAGAATTAACAATCGCGAATTTGAAGATTGTATATTTAAGAATTGCGATTTCTCGAGCAGTAATTTTTCGAACAATACTTTTATGGACTGCGAGTTTATCGATTGCAATTTATCCATGACTGATTTAACGGGAACTAGCCTAAAAACCGTTATTTTCAAAAACTGTAAATTACTTGGCATCCATTTCAATACGTGTACTGATTTCTTGTTTGCAGTACATTTTGAACAATGTGTTTTAGATTTCGCTTCGTTTGCGGATAAAAAAATACAGAAAACAAAGTTCAATTCCTGTTCTTTGAAAGAGGTTACTTTTAGCGGTGCTAATCTTACGAATTCAGTGTTTCAAGATTGTAATTTAGATAACGCAATTTTCAATGAAACGCAATTGGCAGGAGTTGATTTTACATCAGCTTACAATTATAAAATTGATCCGGAATTTAATCCGATGAAAAAAGCGAAGTTTTCGACAGCAGGAATTATTGGTCTTTTAGACAAGTATGATATTAAAATAGTCTAATCCTAGAAACAAATAAACAATATCTTAATGTATAAAAAAGCAATTTCAATACCAAATATAAATTAGCCCTGATAGCAGTGGAAATCCTTTTTTGAGGCTTTTTAGCCGAGGAAAAGATTGCAACGAATAGCAGGAAATAGCTCCAAAAAAAATGAAAAAAATAATTTTACTTCCCGCACTACTGCTCTTACTATCGTGTTACGATGCAGAACGCAACTGTAAGGACTTTAAAACCGGAAAATTCAAGTTTGATTACGAGGTCGAAGGTGTCAAAAAAACTACTCTTTTTGAGCGCAACGACAGCATCGAAATTGAAACTTTTGAAGGAAAGACAGATACTGCATCCATACGATGGGTAAATGATTGTGAATATGTTTTGCTTAAATTACACCCAAAAAATAGGGCGGAAGAAAAAGCTATTGGAATGAAAATCTTGACAACTACAAAAAATTCCTATACCTTTGAGTTTGGAATGGTTGGCTCTGATGCAAAACAAAGAGGCACCGTTACCAAAATAACCGATTAAATTGTATCACCTATAACGCTCTAACATGGAAGTATTTTTAAATCCTGATGCTTGGATAGCCCTTTTAACATTGACATTTCTTGAAATCGTACTGGGAATAGACAACATCATTTTCATATCAATTGCAACAGGAAAATTACCTGTAGAGCAACGAAAAAGAGCAACTAAAATAGGAATGTTCCTAGCTATGTTTATGAGAATAGCGCTTTTGTTTGGTATTAATTTATTGATACAAATGAAAGAGCCTTGGTTTCATATTGATTTGAGTTGGTTTTCTGCTGGAATAACAGGACAAAGTCTCATTTTATTAAGTGGTGGATTGTTCTTAATTTATAAGAGCACCAATGAGATTAGGGAAAAAGTAGATGAAAAAGGACACGAAGAAAAAGAATTAGGAAAAGCGGCAACAAAATCGTTCCAAAATGTAATTTTTCAAATTATCTTGATTGATTTGGTTTTTTCTTTCGATAGTATTTTGACAGCCGTTGGAATGACAAATGGAGTTGAAGGAGCTCTTTATATTATGATCACTGCTGTAGTTATTTCGGTATTAATCATGATGCAGTTTGCAGTACCAGTTGGAAATTTCGTCAACAAACATCCTTCTATTCAAATTCTGGGTTTATCTTTTTTGATATTAATAGGTATGATGTTGCTAACAGAAAGCGCTCATTTATCGAATGCTTTAATCTTTGGAAGCCACGTAACTCCTGTTCCAAAAGGTTATTTGTATTTTGCTATTAGCTTCTCCTTACTAGTAGAAGTGCTGAATATGAAAATGACAAAAAATAAAAAAGTAAAGTAATCAACTTTAAAATTCATAAAAAAGCTTCCGCATTTGGAAGCTTTTTTTTTATTCTAAAGTTAACGTTATTTGACCATCATCGTCTAACTGAATCGATGAATCATCTGCATTTGTCTCTCCTCTCACCTCTAAATCCTCTGGAATAACTTCTACAGGAATATCATAAGGCAAAGGCTCTAGTAGGTTTACTTGTTTTAACTTATCGGTTGTCAGTTGATTTCCCATAGCTTTGAATCCTTTTACTGCAATAAACGATTCTATATCTACCGTCATACTCTCTTTTTGAACTCCTTTTATTTTTGGGAAAATCAGTTCTGCGACAGGACGGTAATCTGTGGAAACGATTTCTAATTGTGAATTTGGATGTTCTGTGATAAAACTCTCCTCTTTATTTTCGGTTTCCACCAAAAAACGTTTGATATAATACCGCTCTTTTTCGCCATCATAATAAATGGCTGAAATTGGTTTTTTAGGAATCCATTTTTCTAAAATCACCATATCTTCGTCAAAATGTGTCGATAATTCGGGTGTAATTGCTTTTAATTTTCCAGTTTGCGAAATAATTAAAATTTTGTCACTTGGTCTAAATTCTCCAAGTAATTCGCCTCGCCCATCAACGTTTAATCGTTGAACAGTCTCGTCAAACCAAACTTTTCTTGGTAATAAAGTAGAAATCCCCTTCTCCTTCAGTTCTATTTTTTTGATGGGATATTTGGTTACTAAATTCCCCTTAGAAGCACGTCCTTTTATAGCCAAATTAGCAAAATCAATATCGAATTTTAGTTTTTTAACAGTTCCTACTTGGCGCAGTAAAATAGTAATTACTTCTGCTTCACCATTTGGATTACACGAAAAATATACGACTTGAGAACCTGCAGTTTCATTAGTTAAATCGTATGCTTTATCTCTGGTAACTCCTGAAACATTGAATCGTTTGATGTAAGAAGGCCCAGATTTTCCATCACGATAAATCATGTTGTAAATAGTGCGCTTATCGCTTTTATCAAAAATAGCAATGTGAATAATATCTTTACCCACGAATGTTTTCGCATCTACTTTGGTAATCATCATTTTTCCATCACGAAGAAAAACAATTACATCATCAATATCAGAACAATCCGTAACGTATTCGTCTTTTTTCAAGCTGGTTCCCACGAAACCTTCCTCTTTATTGACGTATAATTTAGTATTCCTTAAAACGACTTTCGTAGCTTCGATATCATCAAAAATTCGTAGCTCCGTTTGGCGTTCGCGTCCTTTTCCGTACTTCTCTTTTAATTTGGTAAAATAGGCAATCGCAAAATCAATCAGATGTTCTAGATTGTGTTTTACTTGCTCTATATCCCCTTCCAACGCTTCGATTTTATCCTGTGCTTTGTTACTGTCGAATTTGGAAATACGCATAATTCGAATGTCCAACAAACGCAGAATGTCTTCTTCGGTAACAGCGCGTTTTAAATGTTTTGTATGTGGTCTCAAACCATCATCAACGGCTTTAATTACCGTTTCTTTAGTCGTCATTTCTTCAATGTCACGATAGATTTTATTTTCTATAAAAATACGTTCCAAAGAAAGAAAATGCCATTGTTCCTCTAGTTCACTCAATTGAATTTCGAGTTCACTTTTCAACAATTCAACGGTTCTGTTCGTAGATATTTTCAACATTTCAGAAACCCCAATAAATAACGGTTTGTTGTCTTCAATCACACAACCCAATGGCGCTACCGAAGTTTCACAAGCCGTAAAAGCAAACAAGGCATCGATAGTCTTATCTGGAGACACACCGGGAAAAAGGTGAATTAATATCTCTACTTCAGCCGCCGTATTATCTTCAATTTTCTTGATTTTGATTTTACCTTTTTCATTCGCTTTCAAAATACTATCAATCAAAGTTGTCGTATTTGTAGAAAACGGAATTTGAGTAATCACCAAGGTGTTTTTATCGAGTTGACCAACTTTGGCACGTACGCGAATACGTCCGCCACGCAATCCATCATTGTAATTCGACACATCAGCAATACCTTGTGTCATAAAATCCGGATACAATGTAAAAGGTTTTCCCTTTAATATTTTTATCGAAGAGTCGATTAATTCATTGAAATTATGAGGCAATACTTTCGTGGAAAGACCTACCGCAATCCCTTCAGCTCCTTGTGCTAAAAGCAACGGAAACTTCACCGGAAGATTGTTCGGTTCCGCTCTTCGTCCATCATACGAAACGCCCCAATCGGTAATTTTTGGACTGTAAATAACTTCCAAAGCAAATTTAGACAAACGCGCTTCAATGTAACGAGAAGCTGCAGCACCATCTCCTGTTAGGATATTACCCCAGTTTCCTTGACAGTCAATCAGCAATTCTTTTTGACCAATTTGCACCATGGCATCACCAATACTCTGATCTCCGTGAGGATGATACTGCATGGTGTGCCCAACTACATTGGCCACTTTATTATAACGGCCGTCATCTAATTCTTTCAAAGAGTGCATGATACGACGTTGCACCGGTTTAAAACCGTCTTCAATCGCCGGAACGGCGCGCTCCAAAATTACATACGAAGCATAATCCAGAAACCAGTCCTTGTACATTCCCGTAACTTTGGTAATAGTATCGTTTCCGTCTTCTTGATTATCGTAAAAATGTTGGCTTCCAGAGGAAATTACATCGTCAAAACCCTCCTCAGCACTTGTAATCTCATCGTCTTGACCTTCTGGTACTATGTTATCGTCTTCTTCGTCTTTCATTTATTTTTATACTGTAAATCTTAGTTTAAAAATTAATTGGTTCGTTATAAAAAATGTCTAAACTATCTACAAACCTTTTTTCAGCTTTAACAATCTCTTCTCTTCTTAAATCAAGAATTGATTTTTCTGATTCATAGGTGCCATCATATAAACTAACCATTTCAATAGTAATAAATAGATTTTTTCTTTCTTTATTTAACAATGAAGAATAATTTTGTGGTCTTTTTAATTTCGTTAAAAGTCGAAACTGTCTAATCCCTTTTTCTTTAACAACTATTTCTTCAATAATTGGAACAAAATTCTCAGAAGGATTATCTCTTTGAGGCTTTGAAAACAAATAACCAAATTCAAAGTTTTCAATTTCTTCTGAATTAATTTTATTTACAGAAATTTCCTTAAATCCTTTAGAATAATTAATCATAAAAAGTGCAAGGGATTTTGCTCTCACGCTTCCCATACCAATTTTAGAAGGAAAATCTAATGTAGAAAAATTCACTTTCTCATTGTCGTAAAAAACAGGGTCAACATTATTATTTTCTAAAAATGATTCTATAAAACGCTCAAAAGCCTTTCTTTGATTACTCAATGAATAAATCGTAAAATAATTAGAATATGAGGTTATCCAAAACCATCTTTTCAACTTTAAAATTGTATTCCCTGTAAGACTTTCATCTTCAAATGAATTAAAAAATACAGTCAAAAAAATTAATTGTGCATTATATGGTATTAACTTACTGTTAAGTACTAATAAATCTTCATAAAGAAATTTTACAGCTTTTTTAATGCTTTGAAAAGTTTTAGTTGCAACTTTTGCAAAATCATCACGTTTAACTAATTCTTCAATTTTATAATCAAAATATATTTTGCCAAAAGAACTTTGAATACACTGAAAAATTACATCGCGTTTTATTTCTTCAAAATTATATTGCCTCAATTCATCTAATAATTTATCAATCTCGGTACCTAATCTAAAATCATCTTTCAATGTTAAAGCAGAAACTATCCAATCTTTAGATATAATCACTCCCTTTGCATTAACTCTCCAAAATATTTCAACAGCTTCTTCTATTGTTGCGTAGTTTATATCAACAGAAGCAATTTGATAATTTGTAAAGATCTGGCCTATTTCATCAGCTCTATCATAGTATAACTCAATTTTTTTTTCGTCGTTTATAGACTCGAAATTTTTTCTTGCATATTGTCTAAAGTCAATTGAATTCATAAAAACATATACAGGAACTTGATGTGGAAAAATTTTTATACTTGACCTTAAATATACAAACTGCTCATCTTCTAAATCATAATACAAATTGAAATTTCGTTTCCATTCAGCTTGATTTAAAACAATATTATCAATATTGTACTTTTTAGGATTAGTCAAACATCCAAATAAAGAAGATAAACGTTGATAGCCATCTAAAATATAAATCGGTTCTCTTGAAGAATTTATAACAATTTTATATGGTCCAATTTTTGATTCTTCCATCCAAGCAGAAGCATTCTCTAAAGGCTTCCAAAATAATATTGACCCAATCGGATAATTGTTTTTTATACTATCAAATAACTGTTTAATATCATCTTGAGTCCATAAAAAATCTCTTTGAAAAGAAGGTATTTGAAATGCTCCTTGTTCAAACT
Organism: Flavobacterium sp. GNP010; assembly: GCF_056428945.1. Taxonomy (NCBI): domain Bacteria; kingdom Pseudomonadati; phylum Bacteroidota; class Flavobacteriia; order Flavobacteriales; family Flavobacteriaceae; genus Flavobacterium; species Flavobacterium sp. GNP010. The sequence continues at coordinate 7,862 of NZ_JBWJVK010000027.1, forward strand.
CTTCAAGATAATTTTTTAGAGACCTAACCCTAGTATCTATTTTCAATTTCGAACTCATAATAGTTTACTTATTTTACTTAAGATTTCTTTTAATTCGTTTGGATTATTTTGATCTTTTGTCCTTTCAATTAGACCTTCTTGAGTAACATTTTCAAATAATTTTGGTAAATCATTCTTGAAATCATCAAATTTATCTTTAACTCCATTTCTTAGACTATTCAGTTTACTTTCTCTTTCTTTTACATTTTCATTTTCAGTGATAAATAAACTATAAACATCTGGATTACTTCTTTCTAAAGCCTGTGCATTTACACCGAATCCATTTTCAATATCAATAAAATCCTTTTGAATCGGCGTTAATTTTCTTAAATAAACCTTAACAAATTCATCATTTGGATCAATCGATTCAAACACCTCATCTGGCAAATAATTTTCAATTTCTCTTTTTTCAAGGAAATGAAAAGGAACATTATTTTCTATCAAATAATCTTCTATATCAATCCTTTTAGGATTCGGAGTTTGTGGATATTCTAAATCGCTATCCAAAAGGACAAAACATTTCAAAAAATTATTATCTCCATCGAAATTTTTCTTAATTCTCTCTATAAAGTGCTTAATATTCCCACACCCACCTAAATTCCCATATTCTAACCAATTTTCGTCTCTAAACTTCTTTATTTTTTTCGAACTTCTTTTAAAATTGCTTAGTAAAGAGTCCACAAAACAGCCATCATTGTCACTGTTTTCAAGAATTATGAGAAATGGCAAATTAAAAAATTTGATAGCTTGTTCAGGTGTGAAACATTTATTATCAACATCACTATTTATAGAAACCGAATAAGTTATATCTGCATTTTCCGTTATATATCTATTATAATAACCATTTATAATTTCTTTCAGATCATCATAAATATCTTTAAAACACGGCATTTCAGAAACATTAGTTAAATCAACAAAAATTTCATACTTATGTTTATAACATAAATCCTGAATTAGTTTTCTTAATTCAGAAACATTCACTGTGCCTTCAAAAACGTCAGCTTTAATTTCTATCCACATTCCCTTTATCTATTTGAGCAGTCCTAATTCCAATTGTTTCTTCAAGAGTTTCGCTGAAAATTCCTTCTGGCCAAAAACTAACTTTACCGAGGCTATCAACCTTAATTTCTTTTAAAGTACTTTCATTTAACTCTTCGTCAAAATCGACATAATAAATACCCAAATCATTTTCATTTAAATATCCTTCAGCAACAAGTCTTCTCAATCTTAATATGAAATTTTGAGAATGTGTCTCAATTAAATACTTTTTATTCTTATCTTCTTTAATTGATTCTGCAAATAATTGAGCTAATTGAGAATGAGCAAAAGGATGTAAATTACTTTCAGGTTCTTCTATTATTATTAAAGTTTCTTCTTCACAAGGTTTATAAGCTCTTGTAATCAATGGTAAAGACTGACCTATACCCATACCCGTTTCTTTAATATTTATTTCTAACTTATCTTTTCTTAATTCAATATGATAAGGTTCACTATCTACATCTATGTATAATTCCCAACCCTCAAATTTTTCAGAAATCCATTCAGAAATTTTAGCAAAATACTTTTTATCTGTTGTTAGATAATCTCTAATTAAAAAATCATACAAATACCTCCCGTCTGGACTTGATTTACTTTGTAAGGTTGAACTCAACCTATAATCTAGTTCAGCTTTTGCTCTTATTGAAGCTATAAAATCAGTGTTGAATTTATGTGGCTGACTAAAAATAGTTCCACTCGAATCAGAATCTTTTTTAAAATAATTTGCTAAAAAAACTCCTAGAAATTCACAACTGTATTCTTCACAATCAATTTGATTTTCATAAAGATTCATTCCTATATTTCGGAACTCAATTTCTTCATTAAGTTTCCATGATTCCAAAACAGGTAAATTCTTATTTATATCTACAGCTATCTCAAATGACAAATGATCAACTAATTCTGTTATTTTACTATTTTGAAACAACTCAATTTCTAATGCTCTTCCAAATTTACCATAGACTAAATCTCGATATTCATTTCCAATTTGAATCTCATCATTTATTAATTTTATAGGTTGACTATCCTTAGTTTTCAAAGCCCCTTCAATTAAAGTCATTAACTTTAGCACAGCACTCTTCCCTGAATTGTTCTTACCAATCAAAATTGTAATTGGCTTCAACTCTAGTATTTGTTTTTCTTTAAAAAGCTTATAATTCTTAAACGATATTTTATTAATCATTTTATTTTTATTGGATTAATCAATTACAAATTTAACTAATTTAAAAATGCTTTTATTATTACAGAAACTAAATGAATACTTTTGTTTACATTTTAAAAATTCGTCATCAGTAATGACGAATTTGAATTCTCAAAATCCCTAAACATTGTCTCTGAATTATGAATTTGCAAAATCCTAGACACTGTCTCGGAAATTGAGTAAGCTAAATAAAACTTCCTCATGTTTTCTAAATTATCAATCGAAAACCCTTTTCCAAACTCAATTGTCAACTGCTCCGAAAGTCCTTTCAATAATTGTTTTCCGTATTGAGCTCGTTCTTTTCCGCTTTGCTCTTCTTCGACAATCATTCTTCCTATTTCAAAATAAGTATACACCATTGTTGAATTTACGGTACGCAAAACCTGTTGACGGGCATTTTGCAATAACGCGACTACTTGAGAAAATAAAATTTTATTTTGAGAATTATTTGAAACAGTATTTTCTTCGTCTTTCATTACATATATTCTATTGAATAGTAATCATCTCAAATTTTGCGCTAAAAATGCTAAAAAGAATATTTTTCTTTACAAACATGCACTTCCTTTGTAACCTCAATTCCATTTTTATCCATCTCTTTCTTTATAACTACATCACATTCTTTATGATCATTACTCCTTATAATAAAAAAGGTAGTTGAAAAACTAATCACAAATAGTAAAGCGATAAGTAATAGTGTCTTTTTTGTAGGCATCTTATAACTATTTAAACTTTCTCGATTACATCTAATTCGACTTTCAAATTCTTGATGATAAATTCCTGTCTGTCTGGAGTATTTTTACCCATATAAAAAGAAAGCAATTGCTCAATCGAAGTGTTTTTGTCCATCATAATTGGATCCAAACGAATGGTTTCTCCAATAAAATTCTTAAACTCATCTGGAGAAATTTCCCCTAATCCCTTGAATCGGGTAATTTCTGGTTTTGGTTTTAATTTTTCTATTGCGTCTTTACGCTCTTCATCCGAATAGCAATAAATGGTTTCTTTCTTGTTTCGCACCCTGAAAAGTGGTGTTTGCAAAATATATAAATGTCCTTCTTTTATTAACTCAGGAAAAAACTGAAGAAAAAACGTAATCAATAACAGTCGAATGTGCATTCCATCGACATCGGCATCGGTTGCAATTACGATGTTGTTGTAACGTAATTTTTCCAATCCGTCTTCTATATCTAAAGCGGCTTGTAATAAGTTGAATTCTTCATTTTCATACACAATTTTCTTGCTCATTCCATACGAATTCAAAGGCTTACCACGCAAACTAAAAACCGCTTGTGTATTTACATCGCGCGATTTTGTAATGGAACCAGAAGCCGAATCTCCCTCTGTGATAAAAAGCGTACTTTCTAAATTCCTAGGATTTTTAGTGTCCGGAAGATGCGCACGACAATCTCTTAATTTCTTGTTGTGTAAATTCGCTTTTTTAGCGCGATCAGTTGCTAATTTTCGAATACCAGAAAGCTCTTTACGTTCTCTTTCAGCTTGAAGAATTTTTCGCAACAGCGCCTCTGCTGTTTGAGGATTCTTGTGCAAATAATTGTCTAATTTCGTTTTCACAAAATCATTTACAAAAGTACGTACCGAAGGCATTCCAGGTTCTGAACCCATATCTGTCGACCCTAATTTGGTTTTGGTTTGCGACTCAAAAACAGGTTCCATTACTTTGATACTAATCGCCGTAACAATCGATTTTCGGACATCAGATGCTTCGAAACTTTTATTGTAAAACTCCCGAATGGTTTTTACAATCGCTTCTCTATATGCTGCTAAATGCGTTCCACCTTGAGTGGTATTTTGTCCGTTGACAAAGGAGTGATACTCCTCAGAATATTGGGTTTTGCTGTGTGTTAAGGCAATCTCAATATCTCCTTCTTTTAAGTGAATGATCGGATATTCTAAATCCTCAACATTAATCGTAGCTTCTAATAAATCTTTAAGTCCGTTTTCAGAATAGTATTTTTCGCCATTAAAAATGATGGTTAAACCATTGTTTAGATAACAATAATTTTGGATCATCTTTACTACATATTCCATGCGGAATTTGTAATTCTTGAAAATGGTTTCGTCGGGAGTAAAAATAACTTTGGTACCTTTTCGTTTGGTAGTGTCTATAATGTCTTCTTCGAGAACCAAATTTCCTGCGGAGAATTCAGCCGCTTTTTGTTTTTCATCTCGAACAGACTCTACTCGGAAATAATTAGATAGCGCATTGACTGCTTTAGTTCCTACTCCGTTTAGACCTACTGATTTCTGGAAAGCTTTTGAATCATATTTTCCTCCAGTATTCATTTTTGACACGACGTCAACCACTTTTCCTAATGGAATTCCACGACCATAATCCCGAACAGTAACCGTTTTGTCCTTAATTGTCACCTCAATAGTTTTTCCAGCACCCATTGCAAATTCATCGATACAGTTATCGAGAACTTCTTTGACCAAAATATAAATACCATCATCTGCTGAAGAACCATCTCCCAGTTTTCCGATGTACATTCCGGGACGCATGCGAATGTGTTCTTTCCAGTCTAGTGACCGAATATTATCTTCGGTATATTGATTTTGTTCGGACATTTTAGAATTTGTGGATTTTAACTTCGTTCAGTTCGGGCTTTACTATGCGCAAAGCTCTCGAGTGTGCTAATGTAGTGTAATTCGATAAAATTTAAAATAGGAAGCCACCAAAGTTATCAAGAATCATATTGACATTTTCTATTGAAAGATTGAAACAGTAAAGGATTGAAAAAATTAAAAAGTCTTAACGATTTCTTTCAACTGATTATCCAATTCAGTGTTCGAAATTACACCTTTTTCTGTATCAAAATTAGCCTCGAAACTTGGTAATGAAAAAGTAGCTTTTACATTCCCTCCATAAAAAGGAAAAGCTTTTTTAGCGATTTCTAAAACGTTCGCACCACCTCTTGCGCCTGGTGAAGTTGCCATCAATAACATTGGCTTTTCCTGAAAAACCTTAGCATTTATTCTAGAGCACCAGTCAAAAATATTCTTGAAAGCTGCTGAATAATTTCCGTTATTTTCTGCCATTGAAACTACTAAAATACCTGCTGTAGCAATTTTATCTAGAAATGCTTTTGCTAACTCGTGTTGACCAATTTCTTTTTCGATATCAACCGTAAATATCGGCATTTGGAAATCATTTAAATCCAACACCTCAACCTCGGCATTTTCAAATAAATGGGCTGCGTAAGTTGCTAATTTTTTATTGATGGAATTTTTACTGGGGCTTGCGCCAAAGGCTATAATTTTCATAACGATTAGTTTTTCTAAAAGTAGTGAAAATAAAATAGCAACAACATAATTAGCCACAGATTCCCAGATCAGAAAAACTGTGTAAAAACTAAAATCTAATATCGTATTTTAATACAGCACTAAATTTATTTGCCACAGATTTCACAGATTAGCGCAGATTAATTCGTTATGTAATTTTAAAAATCTTTTAATCCTTGCAATCTGTGGCAAAAACTCTTTTTACTATTTGCGACACAATATCTTTAGTACTACTTAAAAATAAAAAACGAAATTTTATTGGTTGCAAAAATAGTTAAAACTATGTACTTTAGTGCATTTCCCTTTCAGGTTCTAAAAATATTTACCGCAAATTCGCAAATTATTTTTTACGTTGCAAGTCTTTAAATTTGCGAATTTGCGGTGGATTTTACATTTTAACCTCGCAGACTTTCAGTCTGCCAAACAAAATCTATGGACTTTAAGTCCATAGTGGTTTAGTTTTGCTAGATCGATTTCTACCCCAGATTGCAACGGAAAGCTAGATTAGGTACACAAAAAAAGTCGAAAGCTATTGCTAACTTTCGACTTTAAGACTTTCGGCTTTAGGACTATTTTACTTAGACATTAAATCTAAAGTGCATTACATCACCATCCTTAACGATATATTCTTTCCCTTCTACTTTGAATTTTCCGGCTTCCTTACATTTGGCTTCAGAACCGTACTGAACGAAATCCTCGTACGCAATAACTTCGGCACGGATGAATCCTTTTTCGAAATCAGTATGAATTACTCCTGCAGCTTGAGGCGCAGTAGAACCTACATTGATGGTCCAAGCTCTAACCTCTTTGACACCAGCGGTAAAATAAGTTTGTTGCTTCAATAATTTATAAGCTGCACGTATTAAAACCGAAGCTCCAGGCTCAGTCAGTCCCATATCTTCAAGGAAAACCTGACGCTCTTCATAGCTTTCTAATTCTGTTATATCAGCCTCAGCACCTACAGAAAGTACAATTACCTCAGCATCCTCATCTTTTACTAATTCGCGAACTTGATCTACATATTTATTTCCGTTTACTGCTGAATTTTCATCTACATTACAAACATATAATACTGGTTTTGCTGTAATCAACTGAAAACCTTCCATCAAAACTTCCTCGTCATTGTTTTGAGGCGTAATTGTTCTAACTGATTTTGCTTGCAATAACGTTTCTCTAATTCTGTTCAACAATGTTTCTTCAACAATTGCTTCTTTATTACCAGTTTTAGCAGCACGTTTTACTTTTTCCAAACGTTTTTCAACATTTTCTAAATCTTTCAACTGCAACTCGATATCGATGGTTTCTTTATCACGAATAGGATTTACATTTCCATCAACGTGAACGATGTTATCGTTATCAAAACAACGTAAAACGTGAATAATCGCATTACATTCTCTAATGTTTCCTAGAAACTGATTTCCTAAACCTTCTCCTTTACTAGCTCCTTTTACCAATCCTGCAATATCTACAATATCTACAGTAGCCATTTGTACGCGCTCTGGCTTTACTAATTCTTCCAATTTTTCTATTCTTGAATCTGGAACATTTACCACTCCTATATTAGGTTCGATGGTGCAAAAAGGAAAATTGGCACTTTGCGCTTTGGCATTAGATAAACAATTGAATAATGTTGATTTTCCAACATTAGGTAATCCTACAATTCCTGCTTTCATATGTAGTTGCTATTTATTTTAATGAAATAATATCTCTTAAACTTCATGTTGTAATCCTAAAGAATAAGAATATATAAATTTTTGTTCTAGTATTCGTTACCAAAAACATCTTACTATTTGTTCTAAAAATCTGCAAATATACCATTTTAATACTGTTTTGAAATGTAAAAACGATAGTTTAAAACAGGCTGAAATATTTTTTATAAAAAATTATACGAAGCGCCAATATTGTGTTAAAAAACAATTATATTGCAATCTATTACAAAACAAACAAAAACCAAACTCAACTTATTATGAAAAAAATTGCATTATTATTAATTTTACTCAACGCTTCGTTTCTTTTTGCACAAAAAGATGTCTCGGGTGTTGTAAAAGACAATACCGGTAACCCTTTACCAGGTGTAAACATTATTGAAAAAGGAACTCAAAACGGAGTTTCTACTGATTCTGATGGATCGTACAAGATTAAAGTGAAGGAAGGCGCTACTTTAGTTTTCAGTTACGTAGGCTTTTCTAAGCTAGAAAAAGTTGTTACTGCTGCAGTGATGAATGTTAGTTTATCTGAAGAAGGTGGACAAAACCTAGACGAGGTAGTTGTTACTGGATCAAGAACAGCACCAAGAAGTAACACAACCACTCCATTACCTATTGATGTAATATCATCAAAAGACTTGACCTCAACCGGACAAGCAACTTTTGACAAAGCTTTACAGTACAAAATACCGTCTTTTAACACGGTACAAACACCAGTAAATGATGCTACATCATTGCTAGACCCATACGAAATAAGAAACATGGGACCTAGTAGAACCTTGATCTTAATAAATGGAAAGCGTAAAAACCTTAGTTCATTGCTATATGTTCAAACGTCTCCCGGACGTGGAGAAACAGGCTCTGATATCTCAGCAATACCAACAGACGCGATTGAGAGAGTTGAAATTCTTCGTGATGGAGCATCCGCTCAATACGGATCTGATGCAATTGCCGGTGTCATGAATATAATCCTTAAAAAGAGTACAAACGGTGGATCTGTGACTGCAAGAAGCGGTATAACTTCTGAAGGAGATGGAGAAATGCTTGGTGTAAGTTTTAATAATGGATCTACAGTTGGAAGCAAAGGATTCGTAAATTATACCGTTGAATTTTCTAAAGTCAATTTAGCGAACAGACCAGGAAAAGTAGATGCTGAAGGAGATTTTAACGACTTTGTTAAAATAAACCCTGCAACATACGATGGTTACGTAAATGATGATAATACACTTGGCGGGACCGATTTGTCAAATATGACAACCGCGCAAAAAGAAGCCTATTTCACGAACAGTTATGTAGGAACGGCAGATTACAACGCAAAATTGGCAGCAATCAACCAAGGAAATATTAATGGAAGAAACGCAGTAAATAATTTTTTAAATGAAAAACCAGACGCAGGAAATGTAAATGGATCGCCACAAACTGCAGCTGCTAAATTTTTAGTAAATGGTGCTTTTGAGTTGTCTGATACTACACAATTATATTATAATGCAGCTTATGTTTATAAAAAAGTAAATTCCTTTGCAAACTATAGAACTCCATATTGGAGACCTGTTACGGATTTTTTTACTAGTGCTTCTATCCCCGACTGGAGAAAATCAACAACTTCACCATACTTGCAGGACTTCTTTGGCAATGGAACTGCGTCATCATATAAAGGGTATGTGCCAACTTTTGTAGGTGATCTAAATGACTATAACGCTACATTGGGTTATAAAGCCGTTAAAAATGAATGGAATACAGATGCTAGTATAACTGTTGGTGGAAACTCTCAAACATATTCTGTAGAAAATTCACAAAACAGATCATCAATTTTAGATGCAAATGGTAACAACGTTTATAAAGAAAATAGCCCAATATTTTTTAAACCGGGTGGAACTTCGTTCAATCACATTGTAGGTAATTTAGATATTTCAAAAGTGCTATCTGAAAAAGTTAGTATTGGTTTTGGTTCTGAATTCAGAACAGAAACCTTTGAGGTTATTGAGGGCGATAAAGCGTCTTGGGATGGAATTGGTGCAGATTCTTTTGCAGGAAATAGACCGGAAAATTCAGGAAAATGGAATCGTTATAATTTAGGTGCTTACTTTGATGTTGCATTTGATGTAACTGAAGATTTTTTATTGAACGGAACAGTTCGTTATGAGGATTATAGCGATTTTGGCGGAGCAACTGTTTGGAAATTAAGCTCTAGATATAAGTTTTTAGATGATAAGGTTACATTAAGAGGATCTGTGTCTACAGGATTTAGAGCACCTACATTACACCAAATTTACACACAAAAGGCACAATACTCTTTCGTAGCTGGTCAAGGAATTCAAGTAAGTGGAATTGTTAATAACGTATCTCCGCAAGCACGTCTATTAGGTGTTGATCAACTAGATGCTGAAAAATCAACTAACATAACTGTTGGTATTGGAGCGAAACCTTCAAAAAATTTCAACTTCACTGTAGATTACTATAACATTAAAGTAGAAGACAGAATTGTATTAGGAGACAGGCAAGATACCCAATTCGGAAATGTTGCTTATTTTTCAAATTCATTTGATTCTCGTACATCAGGTTTAGATGTAGTTGCTAATTATAGTAATATTTTGTTAGGAGAAGGAAAACTAGGATTTAATTTATCTGGTAATGTTACCTTACAAAATGAAAGAATCTCTGATGTAAGAAACAATTCATTCGGAGCAACTTTAGACGCATTGATGTTTACATCAAGACCTGATACCAAATGGATTTTGGGAGCTAATTATGAAATTGGTAAATTTGGTTTCTCTTTAAACAATACTTATTTTGGAAAAACAACTTTCAAACAAGATGGTTTGAATTCTAATTTAAGAACTGAGTTTACTCCAAAAGTTGTTACTGACTTAGGAATTACTTTCTCTGCAACAGAGAAATTAACTTTAGCATTGAATGTAAACAACTTATTGAATGTACTTCCTGAATGGAATTTCAAAGCAGAAAATGCAGCTGGGACAGCTATTTTAAACGACCCTGCTCAAGTAAAAAATCAATCTAACTTAATTACTTTTAACCAACGTTATTCTCAAATGACGTATGATGGATACCACTTTAGTCAATTAGGAACTATGTTTAATTTATCTTTAAACTATAAATTCTAATAGCGTTATAAAATGAATTTAAAAGGACTGTTTCACGACAGTCCTTTTTTTTTGGATAATTTTTATTAATTGTAGGTACCAATACACCAGTATCATGGCAAATCTATATGACGAAAAAATGGCGCCAATTTTTGATGCTATGTACCAAACCTTTATTAATTATGATGAAGAATACCAATTCTATAACCATCTAATTACGGAGTTTAATTGTAAAACTGTATTAGAAATTGGTAGTGGCACTGGAAATCTCGCCAAAAGATTCCTTGAAAATAATCAAGAATATATTGGATTAGATTTAAGTGAAAACATGATAGCTCTTGCCCAAAAGAGAAATAAAAACGGAATTTTCATGCGGGGCGACATGAGAGAATTTAAACTAGATACTAAAGTGGATTGCGCACTCATTACGGGACGCTCCACCAGTTATTTAATAACAAATGATGATGTACAAGCTGCCTTTCGATCTATTTCTAAAAACCTAAACAAAGGAGGAATACTCATTTTTGATTTTATTGATGCCAATAGATTTATTCCTTTCACCAAAGAAAACGAAATCATTATTCAAGAAGCAGAGCATGAAAAGGTTAAATATTTTCGAAATAGTAACTGGAAAACAACCTTGGCAGAGAACTTTATGTTGGAATGGACCGCACAATATTACACATTGAAAAACAATAAAAAAGAAATCATTGCAGATGATTTTTCTACAGTGCGCGTTTTTACTCTAAATGAAATACAATTATTTTTATTTTTAAATGGTTTCGAAATTATCCAGACTATTGACCGAAAAACCTATGCCTACGACACCTATGTTATTGTAGCTAAACAGATATAAAAACATAGTACTACTTCTCCTTGTGGTAATTATATAATTTTAGACCATAATTCCATAACAAGCTAAAGCTAATGAAGGTGTACATTTGAAATATATTAATCTTATAATTATCTATTATGAAAACTATAATTCTCGGAATGGTTGCTTTTTTATTTTCAATAAATAGTCAAGCTCAAATTAAAAACGTAAAGTCTGAAGTAAAAACTACAGTTACGACTGTGAAAAATTCTGACGGACAAAATAAATCAATAAAAACACAAGAAATAAAAGAAGTTCAAAAAATTGAATTAAAAGATGCTGGATCGAATGCTTTAAACAAAGAAATTAAGGCAACACCAGTTGAAGTTACGGCAATTACTAGTGTTACCACTAATGGAGTTACAAATATTGTAGATGTTGATAGATCTGCTTATTACGATTTTAATGGAGTGAAATACCAAGTAAAGTCAGCTGAGAGTGGTTATAATTTGTACCTACCTAACGCCGAAAAGGCTGCTGTTTTAAGAAAAACATCCAACAACAACTATATTTATAATTCTAATACTAAAACCTCCTACGGATACTTTGATGGAAATGGTAATTTAGTACTCGAATCTTATGATGCAAAAACAGATACTATAACAATAGAAACTTTTAACATCATCAAAAAATAAACAGATTCATATTAAAAAAAATCCTGTTCAACTACTTTATAGCTGAACAGGATTTTTTTTGTTTTAAAATTAAATCTTACAATTATTCGTTGTGTAAAAAAGCCTGTCTATTTAGTAAAGTTTCTTCACTTTCTACATGATTATCATCTGGTATACAGCAATCTACTGGACACACAGCAGCACATTGTGGTTCATCATGAAAACCTTTACACTCGGTACATTTTCCTGGTACGATGTAATAAACTTCGTCAGAAATTGGAGTTTGAGCTTCATCAGAGTCAACTTCAGTACCATCAGGTAAAATTATTTTGCCTTTCAGTTTGGTTCCATCTTTGTATCTCCAATCATCAGCTCCTTCATATATTGCTGTGTTTGGACACTCTGGTTCACAAGCACCACAATTGATACATTCATCTGTTATTATTATTGCCATTTTGTTGTAGTATTTGATATTGAAACTAAAAAAAACCGAACTCAGTAACTTTTGACTTTAAGACTTTTGACTTTCGGCTTATTAAAGCTTATTTTTGTACAAAATTACAATCAAAACTATTGATAAGCAAACATTATGACATTAGAAACAAAAAAAAGTGTTTTTGTTGAATTAGGTAGATTCTTAAGTCAATTTTCAGAAGATAAAACCATCAAAAATCCAAGTGTTTTGCATAATGAGACGTTTTTTGATGATTTTACTGCATTAATAAAATTATCACAATCACATAATGGTTGGTATACTCCTGAAAACGTCTATTTCTCCATACAATCTTGGGCAGAAGCACTGACAGAAGAAAGCTTAAATCAATGGCTTTCAAGCTATACAATTCCAATTCAAGAGTCTAAAAAAGTCGCTTTAATTCTTGCTGGCAATATTCCGTTAGTGGGTTTTCACGATTTCCTTTCGGTTTTGATAACTGGAAATAGTGTGTTGGTAAAAACATCCTCAAACGACCAACATTTATTACCTTTTTTAGCAAAGTACCTTATTGCTATTGAACCTGAATTAGCTAAGAATATTACTTTTGTAGCTGGAAAATTAGAAAATTTTGATGCAGTTATAGCTACTGGAAGTAATAATACAGCGCGTTATTTTGAATATTATTTTAAAAACAAACCAGCGATTATTCGCAAAAGCAGAAACTCTATTGCGATTTTAAATGGTAACGAAACTGCCGAGCAATTGACCGATCTGGGAGAAGATATATTTCGCTATTTTGGACTGGGCTGTCGTAATGTTTCGAAAATTTTTGTTCCAAAAGGATATTCTTTTACTTCCTTTTTTGAAGCGATATTTATATACCAAGATATCATACATTACGAAAAATACGCTAACAATTACGATTACAATAAAGCCGTTTTCTTGATGAGCAATTTCAAGTTATTAGATAATGGTTTTTTAACGATAAAGGAAGACAACAGTCATGCGTCTCCTATTTCAAGTGTTTTTTATGAGTTTTATGATGATATCAATGCTTTAAAAACAAGACTACAATCCGAAAACGAGCATATTCAGTGCATTGTAAGTGATGGCATTATAGAGAACAGCATTGGTTTTGGAGAAACACAAAAACCTAAATTGTGGAGTTACGCAGATAACATCGATACAATTGAGTTTTTGTTAACAATTTAGTAGAAAAAACTGCGATTATTTCGAATTAATTAACGCCTTTTAAATTACTATTCCCGAAATTTGCTCTTTAATTTTTGGATTCAAACTACACCATGAAAAAACACAACTACAGCGCAGGACCTTGTATTTTACCACAAGAAGTTTTCGAAAAATCAGCACAAGCAATTTTAAATTTTAACGATTCTGGCTTATCACTTTTAGAAATGTCGCACCGCAGCAAGGACTTTGTTGCCGTAATGGAAGAAGCACGAACAATTGTTCTTGAACTTCTAGGACTTGAAGGGAAAGGTTATCAAGCCTTATTCCTATCTGGAGGAGCAAGTTTAGAATTTATTATGGCACCCTATAACCTAATGAAAGAAGGTGGTAAAGCTGCCTATCTTGATACAGGAACTTGGGCAGCCGCGGCAATAAAAGAAGCAAAACTTTTTGGAGAAACCATCGTCGTTGCTTCGTCAGCAGCTGAAAACTATAATCATATTCCAAAAGGATATGCAATACCTACAGATGCTGATTATTTTCATTGCACGAGCAACAATACCATTTTTGGTACTCAAATGAAAGAGTTTCCTGCAACAAACATACCTGTTGTATGCGATATGAGTTCTGATATATTTTCAAGAGTTTTGGATTTTTCAAAATTTGATTTGATATACGCTGGAGCCCAAAAAAATATGGGACCAGCAGGAACCACTCTAATTGTTGTAAAAGAAGTAATACTAGGCAAAACCGGTAGGATGATCCCAAGTATGTTGGATTACACCAAACATATTAAGGCCGAAAGTATGTACAACACACCTCCTGTTTTTCCGGTTTACGCATCATTATTGACCTTGCAGTGGTTGAAAAATCTAGGTGGAGTTGCCGCTATTGAAAAAATAAACAATGCAAAAGCAGCGTTACTTTATACCGAAATAGATAGAAATCCTTTATTTAAAGGCGCTGCAGCTGTTGAAGATCGTTCTAATATGAATGCTACTTTTTTATTAAATGATGAAGCACATGCCGCAACATTTGATGCAATGTGGAAAGCCGCAGGAATATCTGGATTACCAGGTCACCGTTCTGTGGGCGGTTATAGGGCGTCTATGTACAACGCATTACCGCTAGAAAGTGTTCAGGTTTTAGTATATGTGATGCAAGAACTAGAACGTACCGTTTAGTTGTGAATACACTTTTTTAAAAAAAATAACTTCAGAATCCTGAGTCGCTAGCCCCGATTGAAATGAAAATCCTTTTATGTTTTTTCTTTAAAAACATAAAAGATTGAAGTGGAAAGCGGGAAATAGCTCTTGAAAAAAATAAAAATAATAGAAGGATCTTTTTGGTTCTTCAAAATGATATAAAAAAATGAAAGTATTAGCCAACGATGGAATTTCAAAAAGTGGAATTCTAGCTTTAGAAAAAGGTGGATTTGAAGTGATCACTACAAAAGTTGCTCAGGAACAAGTTGCTAATTTTGTGAATGAAAATAGCGTTTCTGTGGTTTTAGTTCGTAGTGCAACCAAAGTGCGTCAAGATATTATTGATGCTTGCCCAGGATTAAAAATCATAGGTCGTGGCGGTGTTGGAATGGATAATATTGATGTGGATTATGCAAAAAGCAAAGGCATTCACGTAATAAACACTCCTGCTTCTTCATCAGAATCTGTTGCAGAATTGGTATTTGCTCATTTATTCTCCGGTGTTCGGTTCTTGCATGATTCTAACAGAAATATGCCTTTAGAAGGCGATACTAATTTTGAAGGCTTGAAAAAGGCCTATGCAAATGGGATCGAGTTAAGAGGCAAAACCCTTGGTATAGTAGGAATTGGTCGTATTGGTCAAGCTACCGCTAAAATGGCTCTAGGTTTAGGCATGAAAGTAATTGCTGCGGATAGTTTTATTCCGCAAGTTGATGTAACAGTTTCGTTTTTTGACGGACAGTCTATTACAACCACTATCGTTTCTCAATCTTTAGAATCGCTATTCAAGGAAGCGGATTTCATTACCTTACATGTTCCTGCTCAAGACGGTTACATTATTGGTGAGAAAGAGCTAGCGATAATGAAAGACGGAGTAGGTATTGTAAACTGTGCTCGTGGCGGTGTTATTGACGAAGTAGCCTTAGTAAAAGCACTCGATAGCGGAAAAGTATTATTTGCAGGATTAGATGTTTTCGAAAACGAACCAGCTCCAGAAATGGCTATTTTGATGAATCATAAAATCTCATTAACGCCCCATATTGGTGCTGCAACTGGAGAAGCTCAAGATAGAATTGGCACTGAACTAGCCCAACAAATTATTAGTATTTTGGGCTAAGGCTTTAAAGAAATAAAATGTAGTAAAGGGATTTATTTTTAAGGAATAAATCCCTTTTTTTATTAGATTTGGTATCTAAACAAAACCAAGACCTATGTTAGAACAATTAGCACAATTAGCGCAACAGTTTGGAGTCGAGTCGGTTGTTAAAAACAACGCCATTCCAAACGAACAAAATGAAGCAGTTATAGAAGAAGCTGGAAGCTCCGTTTTTTCTGGTTTACAGAAAATTGCAGCAGAAGGCGGTGTAGAACAATTGGCTTCTTTGTTTCAAGGAGATAATGCTCAAAACGCTTCAAATCCTGTAGTTCAAAAGCTTACTGAACAACTTACAGGCAGTCTTGGAGAAAAATTTGGTATTAATGCAGATGCAGCATCGGGTGTTGCAGGAAGTTTGATTCCTAAAATCTTGGGTTCCTTAGTAAATAAAGCAAAAGACCCTAATGATAGTAGTTTTCAAATCTCGGATATCATTGCAGCTATATCTGGTGGAGGAGCACAAGGATCTGGCATTATGGATGCTATTTCAAAATATGGTGGACAGTTTGGTTTGGATCAAAATGCCGACGGTAAAGTTGATATCAGCGATGCAATGTCAGCGGTTACAAATAAAGGAGGCGGATTAGGAAGTATTCTTGGAAAACTTTTTGGCAAATAAAAACACTCCGATTATATAAAAATCACCTACCACTATAGGTGATTTTTTATGTTAAAACGCTTTTAGTAAGCCGTTTAAATCTGTAACTTTATATCCAAATTTTTGATTATGAAAAATAGCCTTTATCTCCTAACCATTATTGTTGTTGTTACTTTTTTTAGTTGTAATACGCCAAAATCTGCTATTCCAAGTATTGATAAATCTATCGCTACAAAAGGTGATACAGTACGAATTGCAAACGATGCTCTAGAGTATGAGGTAATTATTATTGATGCAGGATTTAATTCTTGGCTAGTTTCAAGAGCTTTCCCTAGAAACTATCATTCGCAATCTTTTTTGGAAAACAAAAATAGATTTTATATAACCGAATGGAATAATCGCGTTATGCAACCACAGCGTTTCGATCCTAATTTATATGAAATGACAATCAATTATGACCCAACTGTTGATTATGGATATGAAGTAAATTATTTGATTTATAATTATATGATTTATTTTCAAAACACATTTAATCAAAAACTTTTTGGTTTTGTCCCGATCAGATAATGTTACTATATTTGTAATCATTATAAATAAAAATGAACAAACTAAAACAGCGTTGGGGCATTGAAACTAATTTTCAACTCACCATCATCTTTATCGTTTTTGCGCTTACCGGGTCGGCATCGGCATGGTTGTCAAAACCGTTTTGTATTTGGCTCGGCATTACAAAAGGCGATCTAGGCTATTTGTTTATACCCGTTCGATTGCTTCTAATTTTTCCCATTTATCAACTACTTTTGGTTCTGATAGGTTTTCTATTTGGGCAATTTAAATTCTTTTGGGCTTTTGAAAAAAAAATGTTGAAACGATTCGGATTTGGATTTCTTTTCAAATCATAAAAAACGCCTCGATCAAGAGGCGTTTTTGTTTTTTATGAGGTAGTTGTAAATCCACGTTAGAGTAAAAGTTGGAATAAAATCTGAAAAGGGTAAAATCTCTTCTAGAAAAGTTACTACTCCGCCTATTTTCCCCAGTGTTCCTTTATACATCCAAGTCATCAAGTAACCGGCTAAAGGAGCCCAAATAACATCTGAAAACTCACCAAGAAACGGAACGGTAAATGAAAGCATTCCAATCATGTCAAACAGAATGCCTAAAAAAAGGTTTCTTGATTTATTATTTACTTCACCAACGGATATTTGTTCTGCCATAGTATTTAGATTATTAGTTCAAATCTACGTGCAAATCTAATGCCAATTATTTTTTGAGTTTATCTTGATATACTTTTTTAAGTTTGTCAATTTTTGGCGTTATGACAAAACTGCAATACCCTTGTGTTTTATTCTGATTGTAATAGTTTTGATGATATTCTTCGGCTGTATAAAATATGCTTGCTGCCGAAATCTTAGTTACAATAGGTTTGCCAAATGTATTCTCACTAGTCATCAGAGTAATATAATCCTCAGAGATTTGTTTTTGAACAGCGTTATGAAAGAAAATTTCACTTCTGTACTGCGTACCAACATCTGCTCCTTGACGGTTTAAAGTAGTGGGATCATGTGTTGCAAAAAATATCTCCAAAAGTTCTCCAAAAGTAATTTTTCTAGGATCAAAAGTAATTTCGATAGCTTCGGCATGACCCGTATCACCATTACAAATTTCTTTGTATGTTGGATTTAATGTTTTTCCTCCAATATACCCTGAAACTACTTTAGTAACTCCATCCAATTCTAAAAAAACTGCTTCTGTACACCAAAAACATCCCCCTGCAAAGGTGGCAACTTCCAATTCATTTTGTAATTCCATAGTTATTATTTCTTTACTTTTTGGCAACATACCATGATTTGCTTTTGCAAAAAATGAAAAAGGCAATAGCGCCAAAAAAACTCCAATTATTTTTTTCATACCGTATTAAATAAATTCAAATTTATTCAATAAATCAGTGTGGCAAGATCCTCTTAACTAAAGTTTATAGTTTGTCAAAGCAAAATAATAGGAGTTCCATTTTATAATCATTAAAATCTTTGTTTCTTTGTGAAAATAGTCCCAAATGATACAGGCCAAAAACTTACATAAATATTACGATCAACTTCATGTTTTGAAAGGAGTTGATTTACACATTCAAAAAGGAGAAATTGTCTCCATCGTGGGTGCCTCCGGAGCCGGAAAAACTACGCTATTGCAAATATTAGGAACCTTAGACAAACCCACTGTTGAAAGCGGAATTGAGTTGCGCATCAACAATGAGGATATTTTGACCATGAATGACAAGACCTTGTCTAAATTTAGAAATCTAAATTTGGGTTTTATATTTCAATTTCATCAGTTGCTCCCCGAATTTACCGCTCTCGAAAACGTGTGTATCCCCGCTTTTATCGCAAACAAATCTAAGGAAGAAACAGAAGTAGAAGCAAAAAAATTATTGACTTATCTTGGTCTTTCGCACCGTATGAATCACAAACCCAATGAACTTTCTGGAGGTGAGCAACAGCGCGTAGCCGTGGCACGAGCACTGATTAACAAGCCAGCAATCATTTTTGCAGATGAACCATCAGGAAATCTGGATACTGCATCGGCCGAAAATTTGCATCAGCTCTTTTTCAAATTACGAGATGAGCTCGGACAAACTTTTGTCATAGTAACCCACAACGAGGAACTAGCCAATATGGCCGACCGAAAGCTAGTCATGGTAGATGGTTTAATTAGTAATTAGGAGCTATTTCCAGCTATCCACTCTATCTTTTTATTTTTGAAAATAAAAATAAAAAGGATGCCGTTCCTATCTGGGCTACAACCTAAATAAACAGAAAAATCGTTTTAAACTACATAGGTACCAAAGTCCTTTCCTGTATGAATCCATCAGATCTTAAAGATTTTCTTGACGAAAAAGTCCTGCAATACAACACACTCGATTTCATAGAAAGTGATCCCGTACAAATTCCGCATTTATTTACACAAAAAGAAGATGTTGAAATTGCTGGTTTTCTGAGTGCAACTATTGCCTGGGGAAATCGCAAAATGATCATCAAAAACTCTCATAAAATGATGCATTTAATGGGAAATGCACCGTATGATTTTGTTATGTCGCATTCTGATGCGGATCTGCAACGCTTGGACACTTTTGTTCACCGAACTTTTAACGGAATCGATTTTGCTACTTTTATTAGGAGTTTAAAAAATATTTACGAAAATCATCATGGCTTAGAATCTGTATTTGCCCAAAATAAAGAATCTGCAACTATGCAAAAAAGCATCACCGAATTTAAAAAGATATTTTTTGAAATTTCCCATGAATATCGGACTCAAAAACACGTTTCAGACCCACTAAATAATTCTGCTGCCAAACGTATCAACATGTATTTAAGATGGATGGTTCGTCAAGATACCACTGGTGTCGATTTAGGAATTTGGAAAAGCATCTCTCCTGCTGCCTTGTCTTGCCCCTTAGATGTACATTCTGGAAATGTAGCTCGGAAACTAGGATTGCTAACAAGAAAACAAAATGATGGTAAAGCATTAACCGAATTGGACTTAAAACTTCGGCAGTTCGAATCTTCGGATCCTGTAAAATATGATTTTGCTTTATTTGGATTAGGTGTTTTTGAAGGTTTTTAAAAACTAATTCTGATACAAAAATAAGAAGTGCTGTTGTAGTAAATTGACACCGATTATAGCCTGTTTTTTAATCTTTCAATCTAATTGTAATAAGCAGTTCCTCATTAAATACAGTAGCTCAGACTCTTTCGAAAACAACAATCCCAGCAACGAATGCCAGTATACTCATAAAAAACGTATCTTTGCACAAAATTTAAGCAAATGAGTACTTTCGAACAATTCAATCTCCCTAAATCTGTCCAAAAAGCAATTGACGATTTAGGATTTACTTCTCCAACTCCGATCCAAGAAAAAACTTTTTCTGTGATAATGTCAGGAAGGGATATGATGGGAATTGCACAAACTGGAACTGGAAAAACATTTGCCTACCTTTTGCCTTTATTGAAATTATACAAATTTACTCTAGGACACACGCCTAAAATAGTAATTCTAGTTCCTACACGTGAACTTGTAGTGCAAGTTGTAGAGGAAGTAGAAAAATTGACAAAATACATGTCAGTTCGAACTATTGGGATTTTTGGTGGTGTTAATATCAACACGCAAAAAACTACTGTTTATCAAGGATGTGACATACTGGTGGGAACTCCGGGAAGAATCATGGATTTAACATTAGACAATGTAATTCGTTTTGAGGACATGCAAAAATTAGTAATTGATGAGTTTGATGAAATGCTGAATTTAGGGTTTAGAACCCAATTAACCGCTATCTTGGCTATGATGCCAAAAAAGCGTCAAAACATTCTTTTTTCAGCAACAATGACAGATGAAGTAGATGCTATTTTGAATGATTATTTTGATTATCCCGAAGAAGTTACCCTTTCGGCTTCTGGAACACCATTAGAAAACATCAAGCAAATCACCTATAATGTTCCCAATTTCAATACCAAAGTTAATCTTTTAAAACACTTATTAGAATCGAACGAAGACATGAGTCGCGTTTTGGTTTTTGTTAATAACAAGAAGATTTCAGATATGCTTCACGAGCGCATCGAAGAGGATTTTGATGGTCAATTTGGTGTCATTCACTCCAATAAATCACAAAATTATCGTTTGAGTACGATGGCATCCTTCCAAGAAGGAAATCTTCGTGGTTTGATTACTACAGATATTATGGCGAGAGGTTTGGATATTTCTAATATCACTCATGTCGTGAATTTTGAAATGCCAGAAATGCCAGAATTATACATGCACCGTATTGGTAGAACGGGCCGTGCTGATGCCACTGGAACGGCAATCAGTCTTATTGCTCCTCGTGAAGAAGAGTTCAAAGTAGAAGTAGAAGTGCTTATGAATATGGAATTATCGATTGAGTCTTTTCCAGAAACAGTGGAAGTTTCATCAAAACTAATCGAACCTGAAAAAGACAGACAACCTATTAAGTTTTTGATGAAAAAACAAAAACTAGAGGGAGATGGTGCTTTTCAAGAAAAAAGTAAAAAGAATAAAAAAGTCAATTTGGGTGGGCCTGGAGTTACCAAGAAAAAAACGCATGGCTCCGTAAATCGAAATATGCTTAAAACACGAGACAAAAAGAGAAAAGACAAAAATAAATAAGACTTTCAAAACTTGAAAATCTCAAATAACAAAAGGGCTAAAATGATATTCATTTTAGCCCTTTTATAGTAAATCCTACAACAATTACTTTTTTGTAAAAACCAAACAAACAGGTGCACACAAAGCAATTTTTTTACCAGTAGCAATGAGTGCTCCGGTAGTTTTATTTCTTTTAAAAATTACTACTTCATTCGTGAATTGATTTGCTACTAAAAGAAAATTTCCTGTTGGGTCAATCGCAAAATTTCTAGGTCCTTTTCCTAAAGTACTGGTTTGACCTTGCAGGTATAATTTTCCGTTATTTAGAATTTTAAAAATCGTGATGTTATTTGCCTCGCCTCTATTGGTGGCATATAAAAATTTACCGTCAGGCGAAATATGAATATCTGCAGCACTAAAAGTTCCTTTGAACTCTTTTGATAAAACAGTAGTTTCCTCTACTTTTTTCAACAATCCATTTGCATTTCTAAATACCGATAACGCTCCATCTAGTTCATGCAATAGATAAACAAATTTTCCGTCTTTGCTAAACGTTAAATGTCTGGGTCCACTCCCTGATTGTACTGAAATACTATCTTTTAATTTTAAAACTGTATTCGCTTCATCAGGAAAATAGGCATACACATACATTTTATCATTCCCTAAATCAGTAGCGAAAACAAACTTTTTATCAGGAGAAAAATGAACCATGTGTACATGCGGACTTTCTTGTCTTTGGGTATTATTTCCTTTACCATAATGCTGCACGACTTGCTTTGCCTCAGCCAAACTTCCATCTTTGTTTTTTTCGAAAACTGAAATGCTTCCCCCAGAGTAATTTGCGACAATGACATTTTTATGGTCATTGATGATGTAACACGGATCAGCACCTTTTGAATTTTGCTTGTTTATTTGATCTAATTTTCCGGTAATTGAATTGAAACCAAAAGAACTAACGGTACTTGCTGCTCCAAACTCATTAACAGAATACACAAAAGTATTGTCTTTAGAGACCGTTAAAAAACTTGGATTCACCACATTTTCGGTAGAATTTTTAAAACTAAAATCTCCCGTTTTAGTATTAAAATCATAGGTGTAAATTCCTTTATTTTCACATTTTTGCGTGTAAGTACCAATGAGTAAATTGTAGTTACTTTTTTGTGCACAAACGTTCGAAAAAATGAAAATTAATAAAACTATTGCAAAGTGATTTTTCATGTTTATAAATAGTATTTACAGCTAAAATAGACATAATATTGATTGTACCTGTAAATTGTTCATTCCTCAGAAAAATTATAACAACATCACCTAAAACTGTCAACAAATTTGTATTTTTGACTGTCAAAATTCAATGAACTTCATTGAAAAAATAATCTAGTGAAGTAAACTCAACCTCAGAATGCATTTTAAACATCCCGAAATTTTATACTTTCTGTTCTTATTGATTGTTCCAATTTTGGTTCACTTATTTCAATTACGCCGTTTCAAAAAAGAATACTTTACCAATGTTCGTTTTTTAAAAGCGCTTTCTATTCAAACCAGAAAGAGCTCACAAATAAAGAAATGGTTGCTCCTCACCTGCCGTTTACTCCTATTATTGTTTATTATTTTAGCCTTTGCACAGCCTTGTTTTGAGTCCAAAGACAGTAAAAATGCCAATAACGAATTGTATATTGTATTGGATAATTCCTTTAGTATGCAAGCAAAAGGAAAAAAAGGCGAATTGCTAAAAAGAGCCGTTCAAGAATTATTGGAAGAAACACCAGAGAATTTAAATTTTTCATTGTTGACCAATTCAGAAAATTACTGGAACACAGATATAAAATCGGTTCGCTCTGCTTTACAAAATTTAAAATACAGCGCCACTCCTTTTCAATTAGATAATATAATCGCCAAAATAAAAGCTCATAAATCGGCTTTTAAGAAAGATATTGTTGTTATTACTGATGCGGTTGGTCTTAATCAAAAACAACTAAAAAATAGTGATGCGATTACGGCTCCTTTATTTGTTATTCCTAAAGCAGAGCAGAAGAACAATGTATCAATAGACAGTGTTTTCATTAATAAAACACTTGAGGATTTTTATGAAATTACTGTTCAAATATCTGGTTATGGTGATGATTTTAAACCGATTCCTATTTCATTATTCAATGAAAATAAACTCATTGCCAAAACAATAGCAACTTTAGACACCAAAAAGAAAAACCTCAATTTTACAATTCCGAAACAATCCTTTCATGGTTATTTTTCGATAGTTGATGCTGGTTTGAGCTATGACAATACCTTGTATTTTAGTATTTCAAAAACGAAGAAAACCAATATTATAAGTATTGGAGAACCTGCGAAAAGCAATTTCCTTTCCCGAATTTACACCAATGAAGAATTCAATTTTACTAACTATAATTTAAGTGCTTTAGATTACAATAAATTAGAAGAACAGGATGCGATTGTTGTAAATGAACTGGATGAAATTCCGCAAGCTTTGGCAACCACTTTAAAATCATTTGTAGAAAAAGGTGGGGATTTAATTATTATTCCGTCAGAAAAGAGCTCCGTTCCTAACTTGAACACTTTCTTGTTTAATTTTGGAAACATCACCTTCAATACTTTAGAAAACAGAGAAAAACTAATTACCAAAATCAACTTTAATCATCCCATATTCGATAATGTGTTTGAAAATAAAGTAACTAATTTTCAATATCCAAAAACAAATAAATCCTTTACAGTATCAAGCTCTAGCCCTGCTGCTTTGTCGTATCAGGACCAAAGTGTTTTTTTGACTTCAATTGTGAATTCAGTTGCTACCGTTTCCGTTTTTGCAGCGCCTATTAATAGCG
Source organism: Flavobacterium sp. GNP010 (assembly GCF_056428945.1). Classification (NCBI taxonomy): domain Bacteria; kingdom Pseudomonadati; phylum Bacteroidota; class Flavobacteriia; order Flavobacteriales; family Flavobacteriaceae; genus Flavobacterium; species Flavobacterium sp. GNP010. The sequence continues at coordinate 32,306 of NZ_JBWJVK010000027.1, forward strand.
AGAATTCAAATTTCCAGCAATCACCTCTTATTGTGCCTACTTTTTATAAAATGGCAACAAACAATCAAAATACGGGAATAAATGCCATAACAATAGGAGACAACAGCCCGCATATAGCAGAAGCTTCATTAGATAAAGATGCCATTTTAACGATTAAAGGTGCAGACGAACAGTTTATTCCCATCCAACAAATTTTGAATAACAAAGTCAAAATGAACTTTCAAGACAACCCAATACAAGCCGGAAATTTTAGGGTTTATAACAAGAAAGAATGGATTGAAAACATCAGTTTTAATTACGATAGGACCGAAAGTGATTTGGCTGAAGCCAATGAAAATGTAGTGTCAGATTACAAAACAATTGAATCAATTGCATCACTCTTTGATACTTTACAAACTGACCGGACGGACAATCAAATTTGGAAATGGTTTGTTATCTTTGCACTGTCATTTTTACTAATCGAAATGGCAATTATAAGGTTTGTCAAGTAACAATGAAGACTCAATAATTAAAAAATCAACATGAACTTAATCATCAGAAACGCCAAAATTATCGATTCGAAAAGTCCTTTTCACAATAAGACCGTAGATATTTTAATTGTTGATGGGTTAATACAGAAAATTGGCACTTCCTTACCAAATTTAGAACATACAGACGAAATACAATTGGATAATTTACACGTATCACAAGGCTGGTTTGATAGCAGCGTTTCGCTTGGAGAACCAGGTTTTGAAGATCGAGAGACTATTGCAAACGGACTTCAGGTTGCTGCCAAAAGTGGTTTTACAGCAATAGCATTACAGCCTAATTCGTTCCCAGTAATTGACAATCAATCTCAAGTAAATTTTGTTTTGAATAAAGCACTTGGATTTGCGACCCAACTCTACCCTATTGGTGCATTAACGAAGGAGAGTGCTGGAAAAGATATGGCAGAGTTGTTTGATATGAAAAAAGCAGGAGCAATAGCTTTTGGAGATTATAACAAAAGTTTAGACAATGCAAATTTGCTGAAAATCGCTTTGCAATACGTTCAAGATTTTGATGGATTAATACTCGCTTTTTCACAAGATGAAAATATAAAAGGAAACGGTGTGGCAAATGAAGGAATCGTTTCAACTAGATTAGGATTGAAGGGCATACCAAATCTTGCCGAAGAATTACAAATTGCAAGAAATTTATTTCTGTTGGAATATACTGGAGGAAAATTACACTTTCCGACCATTTCAACCAAAAAATCAGTACAGCTAATCAAAGAGGCTAAAGCCAATGGTCTACGCGTTTCATGCAGTGTTGCCGTACATCATTTGGTTTTTACAGATGAAAAACTAGAAGGTTTTGACAGTCGTTATAAAGTTTCGCCTCCATTAAGAGCTGAAATAGATAGAAAAGCATTGTTGAAGGGAATAGAAGATGGTACTATTGATATGATTACATCCGACCATAATCCGATAGATATTGAGCACAAAAAAATGGAATTTGATGGTGCTAAAAATGGAACAATTGGCATGGAAAGCGCCTTTGGTGCTTTGATGACCGTTTTACCATTAGAAACTGTAATAGATAAATTGACTGCTGGGAAAACAACATTCGGTATTGCAATAGAACCAATTAATGAAGGCTCAAAAGCAAATATTACCTTATTTAATCCGGAACCAAAAAGTACTTTTACGAAAACATCTATTTTATCCAAATCAAAAAACTCAGCGTTCTTGGAATCAGAAATGAAAGGAAAAGTACATGGAATTATCAATCAAGGAAAATTAATTTTAGCATAAAAAATGAATAATAATCATAATAATAATTCTGAGTCGGGAAAAACTGCCGCTATTACAAGCTATATTTTAGGAATTGGCGTGTTTATAGCGATGTCCATAAACTCAGAGGACAAAAATGCGTTTGCGTCGTTTCACATTCGTCAAGGGCTTGGACTTACACTAACTTTTATATCCTTGGGATTAATTATCAGCAATTTTGACAGCTTAATGATTTCGGCTCCCATGTGGATTTTCGTTTTTGTTTTATGGTCTTATGGCATTACTAGCGCAATAAAGGGCGAAACAAAACCGGTTCCTTTATTGGGTTCCTACTACCAAAAATGGCTTTCAAACATATCCTAATTGATAGAAGATTGCTACATACCGATTTTTGATTGCAAAATTAGAAAACCAAAACTGAGACTTTTTTTTTGAATGCAGCATTTTTTAAAATAGAAAACTGCGACTAAAAACTTATTACTACGAACTGATCACACTACCTATGAATTTATCTTTAGAATACAAAATACAAGAACCTAAAATTAAATTAGATAAAAACCCGCTTTTACTTTTATTACACGGTTACGGTAGTAATGAAGCCGATTTATTTTCATTTGCAACAGAACTTCCAGAAGAATACTTCATAATCTCAGCTCGCGCGCCTTATGATATGCAATACGGAAGTTATGCTTGGTACGCCATCAACTTTGATGCAGATGAAAATAAATTTTCAGATCATGAACAAGCTAAAGTTTCTCGCGATTTAATTGCTAGATTTATTGATGAGTTGATTGAAGCATACCCAATTGATGCAAATCATATTTCACTAATTGGCTTTAGCCAAGGCGCAATATTAAGTTACGCTGTAGCACTATCTTATCCAGAAAAGGTTCACAAAGTAGTGGCAATGAGTGGCTATTTGAATCTAGAAATCATAGCCGAAGATTACCTAAAAAACGACTTTAGTAAACTAAAAATATTTGCTTCACACGGTACGGTTGATCAAGTTATTCCTGTTGATTGGGCTAGAAGAACTCCAGCAATTGTGGAGAAATTAGGAATCAATACCACCTATAAAGAATATCCTGTAGGCCACGGAGTAGCTCCTCAGAACTTTTATGACTTTAAAAATTGGCTTCAGGAAAAATAGTTTTCAGTAATCAATCGCAGTTTTCAAGATACAATTTCTGAAAACTGCGATTGTTTATTTATTTCTGATACAACAAGGATTGATTTACTTCGAATGAAATACTATCATCTGTATTGACAAAATATTTCAATAAAACTTCTCCCCAAACTTCACCATCGCTAAAATCAGCAATTATCCATCTGTGGTTTAAGATTCGTACTTTATTGATAATGAATTTATTCATTCCGATTTGGTCTTGACCAGTGTAGGGATTCCCTTTTGGATTGGAATTGTAATCCAATAATTTTTCAGTAACAACTGGGATTAATTTTTCGTATTGAATTATTTTCTCTGAACTTCCAGAATCAAAATAATTTTGTGCATTCTCATTTTTTGCCAATGAAAAATAATTGGCATCCACCAACTGATTGGATACTAAAGCGATGCTGTCTCTTAATTTTTTTGTTGTTTTTGCATACCTATTTTGCTCGAAATCAACTTGCTTACTCAAAAACATATAAGTAAAAATAGAAGAAAGAACGGCTAAAATAGTAAGGTAAAGTAAAAGAGATTGTTTCATTTTAAATAGAATTATAATGTGATTTCTAAATTATCATACGCTAGAAAAACATTTTCTGGAAGTTCTTTTTGAACCTCTTCATGGTATCCTAGAATATGACTAATGTGTGTTAAATATGTTTTTCTGGGTTTGACCAAAGTTACAAAATCTAATGCTTCTTTCAAATTGAAATGCGTATCGTGCGGTTCTTCACGTAAGGCATTTATAACCAATACGTCTAGGTTTTTAAGCTTATTTATTTCGGTTTTTTCGATAGTTTTTACATCTGTCAAATAAGCAAAATCATCAATTCTATACCCAAAAACTTGAAGATTACCGTGCATTGCATTGATAGGAATAATTATTTTACCACCAATAGAAAAGGATTCATTATTTACTACTTCATGAGTAGCTACAGAAGGTGCGCCGGGATACTTATTTACAGTTTCAAAAACGTATTCAAAGCGACTTTTCAAGTTATCAATCACTCTTTGATGGGCGTAGATAGGAATTTCCCCTTGTTTAAAGTTAAACGGTCGAATATCATCGATACCCGCAGTATGATCTGCATGTTCGTGCGTAAACAAAATAGCATCCACTTTTTGGCAATTTGAAGCAAGCATTTGCTGTCTAAAATCGGGTCCACAATCAATGATTAAAGATTGATTTTCCCATGAAATCCAAACGGAAACTCGTAATCTTTTATCTTTAGAATTACTACTCAAACAGACGGGATGGTTGCTCCCAATAACTGGAATCCCTTGTGATGTACCAGTTCCTAAAAAATATACCTTCAATGTTATCGTTTTTATTTACAAAAATAGGGTTAATTATCTTTCATTAGAAACGTATTTCACTAACTTTGCTAATTATTAGCCATATTAAAAGAAAATGGATACAGAAATAAAATTAAAAGGTGACAAAGTCATCGAACAAATCCCTTCGATTAAAGACAAAGCACTGCGTATCAATTTAAATGAAAATATTTACGGGACTTTTGCAGAAATTGGGGCTGGTCAAGAAACTGTAAGACATTTTTTTAGATCTGGTGGTTCCTCGGGGACTATTGCGAAAGCAATGTCAGCGTATGATAAAGACTTTAGTGATGCGGTTTATGGAGTTGAAGAAGACGGTCGTTATGTAACAGAAAGCCGACTCAAAAAGATGCTCTCTCATGAAGTAAATTTGATTGAGAAAAGATTGAGTCGAGAAAAACATCCCAATAAAATGTTTTTTAGTTATGCCAATACAGTTGCAACTATCGATTTTGCAAAACAATTTAAAGGTCACGGGTGGGTTGGAATTAGTTACCAAATCGAGCCTGATGAAGATTATAACGAAATTATTATTCACATCCGATTCAAAGAAACAGATGTCCGCTTGCAACAAGAAACACTTGGTATTCTTGGTGTAAATTTAATTTACGGAGCCTATTACAAATACAATGATCCCAAACGCTTGCTGCGTTATTTATACGACCATTTAGACAAAGATCAATTAGAAATAGATACTATAAATTTTTCAGGACCTCGTTTTGCTGATGTAGACAATCGTTTGATGAGTTTACAATTAGTGAAAAACGGAATGACTGATGCAGTAATGTTTAATCCCGATGGAAAAAACATTCTTCCTGCAGCTATTTTATACAAGAAAAACATCCTTGCTTTTAGAGGAAGTTTTCGTCCCGTTACAAAAGTTAACATGGACATGTACGAGAAATCTTTAAAAATGTTCTTGAACGAAAACAAAGTTGAAAAAGAAAACACGTTAGTTGTATTCGAAATTACGCTGTCTAACCTTCGTTCTGATGGAGAAATTGATGAACGCGATTTCATGGATCGGGCTGAATTATTGTGTTCTCTAGGACAAACGGTAATGATTTCAAATTTCCAGGAATATTACAAAGTAGTAGAATATTTTTCTAATTATACCAAGGCCAGAATGGGATTAGCGATGGGTGTAAATAACCTTGTCGATATTTTTGATGAGAAATATTACCGTCATTTAAGCGGTGGAATTTTGGAAGCTTTTGGTAAATTATTTTACCGCGATATGAAAGTTTTCTTGTATCCAATGATTGGAGAAAATGGCGAAATCATCAATTCTGATAATTTAAAAGTACATCCTAGAATGAAAGAATTGTATAAGTTCTTTAAATTTAACGGAAAAGTGGTTGATATAAATGACTACGACCCTTCTATTTTAGAGGTGTTTTCTCGTGAAGTCCTTAATATGATTAACCACGGAAAACCAGGTTGGGAAATCATGCTTCCATCTGGAATTGCAGAAATTATAAAGGAACACCAACTTTTTGGTTACGATCCCAATAAAGTTTTAAAAGAAATTAACTAATAGGTTCCCTAACTATTTACATACTAAATCCTTGATTGAACATACAATCAAGGATTTTTTTTATTTTTAAATTTGATACATTTCTGAAAATACACCATTTAAAAATGTGAATTTAATATCAAAGCTTGAAAAATTTGATCACAACTCCTTCAAATTATTTCTTAAAACGCCCATATCCAACTTCAAGGAAATACTCAAATGCATAGAAAACATTCCTGAAAGCGAAATTACCAACAAACAAAATTATTGACACAATTGGATTGAGTGAACGTTTAGAAGAAAATGATCATCTCGTTGCGAAAGCTAAAACTTTAATGCACTAAATAATATGTTTGAATCAAAAAGCCACGTTTAAAATCAATTTAGACGTGGCTTTTTTTTGATAGAAGAGAATTTACTTTAGAATTTGCGCAGCATGCGCCTTTGTTTTAACATCTGAAATGACCTCTTCAATACTTCCGTTTTCATCAATTACAAACGTGGTTCTGTAAATGCCATCATATTCTTTTCCCATAAATTTTTTTGGTCCCCAAACGCCAAAAGCTTCAATAACGGACTTATCCTCATCAGCGAGTAGCGGAAAAGGAAATTCGTATTTGTCTTTGAACTTGGCTTGAGCCTTTGCAGCATCTGCACTTACACCTAAAAGTTCGTAATTATTGGCCTGAAAACGATCAAAATTATCTCTTAAATCACACGCTTCGGCAGTACATCCCGGCGTATTCGCTTTTGGATAAAAGAAAACCACTAATTTTTTACCGGCGTAATCTGCTAATTGATGTAATTTTCCATCTTGATCTAATGCTGAAAAAGCGGGAGCCTTATCTCCTTTTTTTAATGTTGTCATAGGTTTTTATTAAAATGTTTTACAAGATATTTGTCTGTTTTTATGAAACGCTCTGCCCCAGATGGAAATGAAAAGCCCGGACTGAAAAAGCTTTTTTTTCTTGATTATAAAGAGCGACCAGCAGGAAGCTCCTTTATAAACTTAGAAAAAAGGCATTTGAAGGAGGACTTGTAATGCACAGCTGGATTAGGCGCAAACTAAAATTTGTACTATTTTTACAATCATAAATTTACAAAAATGAATAAGCAAGAGCGTGTAACGTTTGTTATAAATACGTTAAAAGAGTTTTACCCTTCAATTCCTGTTCCGCTAGATCACAAGGATCCTTATACTTTGTTGATTGCTGTTTTACTTTCGGCCCAATGCACGGATGTTCGAGTGAACCAAATTACGCCTTTACTTTTTGCTAAGGCAGATAATCCTTATGATATGATAAAAATGTCTGTGGAGGAAATAAAGGAAATCATTCGCCCTTGTGGCTTATCGCCAATGAAGTCTAAAGGAATTCATGGCTTATCGCATATTTTAATTGATAAACATGATGGCCAAGTACCTCAAAGTTTTGAATCTCTAGAAGAATTACCAGCAGTAGGACATAAAACTGCCAGTGTAGTGATGTCTCAAGCCTTTGGCGTTCCCGCTTTTCCTGTTGATACGCACATTCATAGATTAATGTACCGCTGGAATTTGACTAATGGAAAAAATGTGGTACAAACAGAGAAAGATGCTAAACGCATTTTTCCAGAGGAACTGTGGAATGACTTACACTTGCAAATTATTTGGTACGGAAGGGAATATTCTCCAGCTCGTGGTTGGGATTTAGATCAAGATATTATCACTAAAACGGTAGGCCGAAAAACTGTCATCAACAACTACTTGAAGAAACAGATGAACAAATAAAAAACTCCCAATAAAATGAGAGTTTAGCATACTAGTTAGCGATTATTTCGAAACTTTTATTGTCTATTTTTATTATGCTTAGCGCTTTGGAATAGCTTAATAAGAAAGAAATTGTTTCTTTTGTAGGTTTCCTGTCTTTAGAAAACACTATTTTTTTAGAGTAAATTTTTGCCATAGAGTTATAAATTTTCTTTTTATAACAACGCAGCAAGCTCAAAGATATTGTTAATTGGTCAAAACAATTTGATGCTTGTCTATAACTTTTCGCAAATTCATCAAAGCATAACGCATTCTACCTAAAGCGGTGTTGATGCTGACTCCTGTAGATTCTGAAATTTCCTTAAAACTCATATCTTGGTACATTCGCATCACTAAAACTTCTTTTTGATCTGCAGGAAGACCTTCGATTAGCTTTTTTAAATCTACTTGTACTTGTTCCGAAATTATTTTATTTTCGATTGTTTGACTATCATCTGACATTATAGAAAAAATAGAAAACTCTTCGGTTTCCCTAAACATGGGCATTTTTTTTGTTTTCCTGAAATGATCGATAACTAGATTATGCGAGATTCGCATGACCCATGGTAAAAACTTACCTTCTTCATTATAGGAATTGGATTTTAAAGTTTTAATTACTTTAATGAATGTGTCTTGGAAAATATCGTTAGTAATATCTCTATCTGGAATTTTTGAGTAAATAAAACCATAAATTTTTGATTCGTGCCTTTTGATTAATTTAGCTAAGGCATCCTCGTTACCTGCAACATAATCTTTCACCAATGACGCATCTGGAAGTTGTATATTAACCATAATTATACTTTTTAGTTTTAAAAATAAATAAGAGATGTCTCTAAAAAGTAGTTTTCAATTATAGGCTATTTTTTTTAGGGTTTATTAAGTTTCAAATTTAACTAATTAATGTTTGAATACACAAGTAAAATTAGTAAAAATTAACATAAGAATACTTAAATATGTTAAAATTTTTGTTTTTAGCTTATAATAACAGCCCAAATTCTATACCAATGCATTAAATAGAACAAATCCTTATGAATTATTCATAAAAAACATCAAAAAGTCTGACTATTAAAATCTAAAATCAGACTTTTTGATGTTTAAAGTGCTTGAATTTGTCTTTGAATTTTTATTGATACACTTTAATGTAATCGATAATAAAATTTTGAGGAAGTATTGTATCATCAACTTCTGGGCCTCCAAAATTTCCTCCAATTGCCATATTTACAATAATATAAAAAGGCTGGTTGTATGGCCAGATTGCATCTGTTTTATTCTCAGGCTGAAAGGTATAAACTAACGTATCATCTACAAAGAATTCAATTTTTTCTTTGGTCCATTCCATCGCGTACACATGAAAACCATCCTCGATGTTGTCAAATCTGGTTTTCTTCGTATTAATAGTGTTTCCGTGACTGTCTTGAGTGTGCAAAGAGGTAAAAACCATGTTTGGTTCTTTTCCTACATATTCAAGAATGTCTATTTCACCACATTTAGGCCAACCAACCTCACTGATATTGGAACCCAACATCCAAAAAGCTGGCCATACACCTTGACCAACTGGCAGCTTTGCTCTGGCCTCAAAACGACCGTATTGAAATTCTTTTTTACCTTTGGTAGTAATACGTGTAGAAGTATACGTATCCCCTTCCTTTTTAGCTGTAATGGTCAATTGATTTTTAGCTATGTTGTGATTTTGCTTGGTGTACAATTGACGTTCATTGTTGCCCCAACCACAGTTAGGACAGCCATTTCCGAGTTCAAAATTCCAACTTTTTTCATTTAATGTTGCCCCTTTAAAATTTTCCTCCCAAACCAGTTTGCGCTTGCTTTGCTGTGCATAAGAGAAATTGATTACAAGCAATACCAGTATTATTTTTTTCATTTTCTTTTAATTAGTAAATTCGAAATTACCTTCTAATTTTGTTATTGAACTTCCGCCTACAAATACTTTAAAATCTCCTGGTTCAGCTTCCCATTTTCTATTGGCAGTAAAGTACTCAATGGTTTTTTCGTCGATTGTAAAAACTACTTTCTTAGTCTCATTAGGTTGTAAATCCGTTATTTCAAAGCCTTTCAATTCCTTCACAGGTCGGGTAACACTTCCTATTAAATCTCTAATATACAATTGTACTACCTCTTTTCCCGCAACACTTCCTGTATTTTTTATAGTAACAGAAACCTCAATTTTACCACTTTTAACAAATGAATTCGATGATAGTTGCAAGTTTGAATATTCAAATTTAGAATAACTCAGACCGTGACCAAAAGGGTATAATGGAGTGTTTTTTTCATCGATATAATGCGACCAAAATACGCTTTCTGGTTCATTCATAATTGGTCTTCCTGTATTTTTATAATTGTAGTATAGAGGAAGTTGTCCCACATTTCTAGGGAAAGTCATTGGCAATTTCCCACTTGGGTTGTAGTCACCGTACAAAACTTGAGCAATTGCATTGCCACTTTGCGTACCTAAATGCCACCCTTCGACAATTGCGGGAATATTTTCAGCAGCCCAAGGAATAGCTAAAGGACGACCGTTATTCAAAACTAAAACTATATTTGGATTAACTTTATAAATGGCTTCCAATAATTCTTGCTGAACACCTGGCAAACCAATATCCGACCTGCTTCTCCCTTCGCCAGACTGTAAACCATGTTCTCCTAAAACCATCACCACGACATCCGCTTGTTCTGCGACCGCTATAGCTTCTGCAAATTCGCTTTTATCTGTGGTATTAATTTTTGTTTCCCAAATAAATTGGGTTCTACCCACCGCTACATCAGCACCTTTTGCATAGCTAAGCTGATTGCCCGTATACTTTTGCATCCCTTCTAGAACCGAAATTGCTGTATTATCATCTGCAGCGATTCTCCAACTTCCTAAGGGACTTGTTTTATCATTTGCCAAAGCACCAATTAGTGCTATTTTTTGTCCTGTTTTTTTAAGTGGAAGCAAATCCTTGTCGTTTTTAAGGAGAACAATCGATTTTTTTGCCATGTCTAAAACTACTTCTTGAAATTCTGGTTTACCAACAGTTGTTAGTTCTCGATTTTCATCACAATATTTGTATGGATCATCAAACAAGCCGAGTTCAAACTTTACTTTCAGAATACGTCTAGCAGCATCATCAACTAGACTCTCTTTTACTTTTCCTTCCTTTACTAAAGCCACTAAATGATCTACGTATGCACTAGATTCCATATCCATATCGCTACCCGCATTAATCGCTATTTCAGCAGCATGTTTATTGTCTTTGGCAAATCCGTGAGCCATCATTTCGCTTATAGAACCCCAATCAGAGACTACAAAACCATCAAAATTCCAATCCCGTTTTAATACTTCCCTTTGCAAATAAGCGTTCCCAGTTGCTGGAATACCATTCAACTCATTGAAAGAATTCATAAACGTCCGAACACCTGCATCAGCAGCTGCTTTGAATGGTGGGAAAATGGTATTTTGCAATTCTGATTCGCTAATATCAACCGTATTGTAATCTCTTCCAGATTCTGCGAAAGCATATCCAGCAAAATGTTTAGCACATGCTAGAATGGTATTAGTTGCTGCTAAATCCTCACCTTGAAAACCTTGTACACGCGCTACAGCAATTTTACTTCCTAAAAAAGGATCCTCGCCAGCGCCTTCCATGACACGACCCCAACGTGCATCTCGAGCCACATCTACCATAGGTGCAAAAGTCCAATTCAATCCTACCGCTGCAGCTTCTTCTGCGGCTATTGCTGCCGATTTTTTGATGGCAACTAAATCCCAACTTGCTGCTTCTGCTAACGGAATAGGACTAATAGTTTTGTATCCATGAATTACATCAAAACCAAAAAGTAATGGGATACCGAGTCGGGTTTGCTCTACCGCGATTTTCTGTAATGCTTTAACGTCTTTAACACCTTTTACGTTTAACATAGATCCTACTAAGCCTTTTTTTAGGTCTTCGTATTTTTTAGCAGCTTGGCCTTCTTTTGGAGTAGGTCCTGTTATATCCCAAAATCCATTATACTGATTGAGTTGACCTACTTTTTCTTCTAAAGTCATCAATCTCAGAACAGAATCTACCCTTTTGTCTAACAAATTATTTTTTGAGAGAGAAATAGATGGTTGAATGGTTTTTTTACTACATGCAACTAAAACAAATAGACTGCCTAATATTACTAGAAATGATTGCTTCATTTGTATTTTTTATTAAAGCAAAAGGCAGGACTAAAAACCTACCTTTTACTAATGATACTTTTTCAAATGTATTTATTGATATACTCTTACATAATCAATTTCCATAGACGATTGACTAAAGGCAGGATCAATAGCTCCACCAAAAGTTCCTCCCATCGCAACATTTAAGATTAAGAAAAAATCTTTGTTAAATGGTAATGTACTCGTATTAGCTACAGTATGGAAAAGCACATCGTCCACATAAATTTTTACTGAAGCGGGAGTCCAGATAGTTTTGTAAATGTGAAATTGAGATGCAACATTCGCCACAGTTGTAGAACCACTATTTCCATTACCACCAGAATTACCTGGATAGTGTAACGTACCGTAAATAGTAGTAGGTTGGCTTCCTTTGAATTCCATGATATCAATTTCACCGCAGCTTGGCCAAGCATTAGTCGCGTAATTTTCGCCTAACATCCATATGGCGGGCCAAGTTCCTGCTCCGGTTGTTAATTTAGCTCTAACCTCTACTTTACCGTAGGTGAATTCAAATTTATTTTCAGATTTTAATCGTGCTGATGTATAACTTGAACCTACTTTTTTTGCAGTAATTTTTAAATTTCCACCGGCAACAATTACGTTATCAGCAGCGCTTGTGTAGGACTGAGACTCAGCATTACCCCAGCCACCAGCACCTAAATCATAACCCCATTTTGTAGTATCTGGAGCGCCATCTGTATTAAATTCATCAGAAAATTTTAAAGTAGTATAATCTGTTGGAGATGCAGCAGCTCCTGGAGCTGTTGTCGTAAAAATATGATACCAAGCCAAAAATGGATTTCCTGGCTGTACTACTCTAACTCTCATACGATTATCTGTTATAGCTAAAATTTCATAAGAACTTCCGCCAACGAAATACCCCATAAAGCCCCCATCAGAAAAGTTCATGACAGTTCCTCTAGTTTGGGTTGCAGCATCAGGATTTTTAGATACAAAAGAATCCGATTTACTTAAAGTTACTGTTTTTGTACCACCTGTATTTAAGTCGTAGCAAGCATCGTCTCCGCCTTTGATAGCGCCATTGTAATAAGTTTGACCTTTGTTATCTAATAAAAATTTCATTGTTTGACCATCTAACGAAAAGGTCATAACACTGTTGTACAAACAAGTAGTCGATTTTTCATTAGGCTTAGCTCCGTAAAAAGATGGGTAATAATTTTGTTTTCCAAAAGTAGGATCTGCCCAAGCCACATTAGGACCTACACCTAAATGATCTGGTTCACTTTGTGACCAATACCATTTTTTGCTAGAACCACCTGTTAAAAATTGAACAGCTTTTTCATCTTTGAAACTACTAAATACGGTCACTTCTATAGTAGTGGTTGTAGAAACACCTCCCAGACCTGATGCAATTACTGTAACGGTATAGGTAACAGTTCCAGGTGTTGCAAAACTCTTTTCTAAAATACCACTTGCTGAATTATCGGATAAACCATCACTATAAATATATTTATAGGAAATAGCGTTTTGAGCCGTACTGTTAAATTTTACTTTTCCTGAGCCATCTCCATTAGGAAAAGCAACTGATTTTCCAACTATTTCGGCGGTAACTGTTAATGCAGTTGGCGAATCCAATTCTCCAAAACCTAAATTGTCCTCTTGGCAATTGACCATTAAAAGAAGGACGAAAATGGATACTATGTTTTTTATAATTTTTTTCATTTTTTCTATTTTTTTAAGTGCAGTTGAAGCACATACATCATATCAACTTCTAAATACTTTATAATTAACAGATTATATCTATCGTATTAATTGTGAAAGTACACATTATCAACATAAACAGTGTTATTACCAGATGGTGCTCCTACGTAGATTAACTGTGCAATATGAGCTCGCGTCGTTAATCCTGTAAAATCACTCAAGGGGATATCTAAACTAACCCAAGATCCTTTAGCAGGAGCTGTAATTGTTACTTCATGTTCTTTGTCATCACCACCACCAAAGGCTCCATTAGCGCCAAAATCGACTAATTTTACTTTGAAAACGGTAAAATCAGCGGACCAAACATCTGTATGAAAATGTGTCATTGCTGTTGCATCGATAGGAGTTGTTGTTGCTTCAATACCAACAAAATCAAGTGCACTGTATTTTTTTGTTGCATTCCCATTAATCGTTAGGTCTGTTAAAGTAGCACTTGACCATGATGTTCTCCAAGTATTAACAGGGACATTGGTATATGCATCGC